>JBLMWR010000349.1:0-17966 GCA_050257335.1 Deltaproteobacteria bacterium
TTCGCGCTGGCGTTTTCGCTCACAGACGCGACGGTCGCCGCCGCCGACCGGGACGTCGTCCGCTTGTGGAGCGTTCGGGACGAGAAGCCGATCGACTGGCAGGGACACGGCGGCCCGGTCCGCGCCGTCGCCTGGTCGCGTGACGGCGCGCTTCTGGCATCTGCCGGATCGGATGGAACGGTCCGCCTGTGGAATCCGGGACAGCGGCGCGAATTGGCCCTCTGTCGCGGTCACGCCGGCGCCGTCAACGCCGTGGCGCTCCCCCCCGACGGGCGGACTGTGGTCTCGGGGGGGGACGACGGCGCAATCGTCGTCTTCGACATCGAATCCGGCGAAGTCCGGACGCGGCTGGCCGCGCATCAAGGCCCCGTGCATCATCTCGCATTCGGGCACGACGGCGACGTCCTGATCTCGTCCGGCGAGGATGGCCGGGTGAGACTGTGGCGTGGCGGCACGGGCGGGGAGCGAATTCTCGTCGCTCTTCCGTCGGCCGGGGCCTCCGACGACGCGCCCGAGGTCCGCGACCCGGCTGCTCCGTCGCAGGGCGACGGTGCGCCCGGGCAGAAGGAATAGGCGGGCCTGGAAACGAGATCAATGGGGCTGACCGACCCGCGCTAGTGCCCCGGTTGTTCGCCGAGCAGCCTGCGGATTCGCTGCAGGGCGCGGGCCACCGTCCGCTCGCTGCGGGAGACGATCCGGCTGATTTCCGGCACGGAATGTTCGTCCAATCGCAGGGTCAGAATGTCCCATTCGATCGGATCCAGCTCGGCTTTCAGGGCGTCGATCGTCTCGTTCAGGATGGCGACTTCGGAGGGGCCTGGTTCATGGCCGGATGGTTGATCGAAGCGGTCTGACCGGTCACCCGCCGACAGCGGCGTTTCGGCCCCCAGATTGCGGCGCTGGGCACTGAATCGCTCGGCCCAGCGATGGCATTTGCGGAGGGTGATCTGCAACAGCAAGCCCCACAGGCTCTCCCAATTCTCAAAAGTAAATTGGCCATCTTCTTGGCGTCGGAAGAAGCTCTTGAACGCCGATTGAACGATGTCTTCGGGATCGACCTTCTGCTGGACGCGCGGCGACATGCGCTGCCGGGCATGTGCGATCAATTGCTTGGCGAAACGGTCGAAGACCTCCCGCGCGCCGGCTTCATCGCCGTTCGCCAGGTGGGTCCGGACTTTATCAAACGATTCGCCATCGCGAGAAGTGTCATCTGTCACAGCGCACCTCGAAGGTGCAAACCTGGATTGTAAAACAACATCAAGCGCCGGAACGATTTTATCGCGGCCCGCGCGACGCGGGGGTTCGAATTGAATTAATTGTTCGAAAGAATTGTCTCGGCAGGAACTTTTGCAGGTTTAACGGCGAGAAAACGACCTGGACTGCCGGCGAAAATCAACCTGCCGACGAAAGAATGGCACGCATTGTTCGAGGTTCCCCTGCCATCGCCCAATGCCGCAAGCACGATCCGCGCGAAGACTTATCCCACCGGCGCGACCGCCGGCCATGCGCGGCGATGGGTGGCATTCCTTTAGTGGGCGCTGGGGACGGCGCTTGCCGCTGCGCGGCGCTGCCAGCGTCGGCGGCGCCTCACGATCGCAGCCGGAACCGGCGGCGGAACGCCGAGGGGGTCATGCCGGTTTCGCGGCGGAAGACGACCGAGAGCTGCCGCCCGTCGCAGAACCCCGACTGGCGGGCGACGGCGGCCAGCGGCAGGTCGGTCTGCGACAGGAGCTGCCGGCTGCGCTCCAGATGCACGCGGCGGATTTCCTCGGAAATGCTCCGCTGCAGCCACCTGCGGAAACGGCGCTCGAGCGCGCGGCGGGCCACCGGCACCTCGCGCAGCACGTCTCGCACGCGAAGCGGCCGGTCGGCCTGCTCCCGGATGAAGCGCACCGCCGCGCTCACCTGCAGATCCGGAACTGCCACCAGGTCCGACGACTGCCGCACGATGACTCCCGCCGGCGGCAGCACGACGACGGTCTTCTCGGGAGGCGAACCGCGCAGCCAGCGGTCGAGCAGCACCGACGCCTCGTAGCCGATGCGCTCCCCCGGCAGCGCCACGCTCGACAGAGACGGCCGCGACAGCTCGCACAGCAGGTCGTCGTCATCCACGCCGACGATGGCGACTTCGTCCGGAACACGGAATCCCAACTGGCGGCAGTATTCCGAAATCTGCGCTCCCTGGACGTCGTTGCTGGCCAGCACTCCCACGGGTTTGACCAGCGCGGCGAGCCAATCCATCAGGGGCCGGTTCCACTTCCAGAAGCCGCTCGGGTCCTGAATGCGGTCCGTCCTTTCGAGAAAGGAATCGAGCGGGAACCCGGCGGCGGCGACGACTTCGCGGAACCCGAATTCGCGACCCACCGAAAACGCGTGCCTGGGATAGCCGACAAATCCGAACCGGCGAACGCCCCGCTCCAGCAGGTGCCGCGCCGCCTGCCGACCGACTTCGGCATGGTCCACCATGACGTGCGGGAGCGGCAGGTCGGGCAAAACGCCGGCGACGCTTACCACCGGCTTGCCGAGCGCCAGCAGGGCCCGGGCCAGCGGCTGCGTAAACACGTGCGCCAGATAGCCGTCGCAGGCGAGTGGTCGGGCCAGCTCGATCGCCCGCTTTTCCGGCGCAATCGGAGTGAAGACCCAACCCGGCCGCTCGACCGCGAAGGCTTTCACGCCGCGCAGGATGTCGCGGTAGAAATCGAGCGAATGAGCCATCACCAGGCCGATGCGGCTGACCTTCTTGGACATGGGCAGAGATTCGTGTGGGCCGGCTGCAAAGTCTGCTGAAAGGGGGCGCGTCGCAAATTGACAAAAGATTTGCGCATTTTGACATGGCGAACCCGCGCCGTCAATGATTGAATTCCATTGATGCGACAACCGCGCGAGGGGACTCTCTTCCGGTCCCCGATCTCGATTCTGATTCGCAACAGGAGCTTCCCATGGATCGTCCGCGACCTCCCCGGCTGGTTTTTCCGCTTCGGCTGGCGCTGCCCCTTTTTGTGGCGACCGTCGTCAACGCGGCTCAAGCCGTCGCTATCGCCGAGGAGCAGCCCGACCCCGACACCCGCGCCGGATGGCGCCGGCTTTCCGAAGAGGGGAGCGGCTTCGTCGTCTGGGAGTCGAACCGGACCGGGACGTGGCGCGTCTGGCGGCGCAACCTCGACGGGACCGATCTCCGGCCATTGAGCCCCGAAGAGAAAGGTCGCCACCATTTCTGCCCCCACATCTCGCCCGACGGGACGCGGCTCGTCTATTTGAGCTATCCAGCGGGCAAGAGCGAGTACGTGCCGGGCAATCCGAAATCCGGCGTCGCGCTGCACCTGATGAATGCCGATGGTTCGGGGGACAAGGTGTTCGTCCCTGCGGCGCGAGCGTACGGCGGAGACCGGGCGGCGGTCTGGTTCGACAATCAGCGGTTCGCGTTCATCGACGGGGAAGGTTTCACGCAGGAATTCGATCTGCAATCGGGAAAGAGCCGCCGGTTGACGGCGGAGGGACACAAGGAAAATGGGTTCCTCATCAATGCTGCAATGACGCATGCCACAACCGGCTCACCGACGTTCTGCCCCTTCGACGCGAAGAATGCGCGGATGACCCCCCAGGCCGCACAAGGAGGCTGCGAGCCTTATTTCACGCACGACGGCCGGTGGGGATACTGGATGGGAGGCGCCGGGGGACCGATCAACCGGTTCGAGCTTGCCACGCGGCAGATCAGCCCCATTCTGAACAAGGACGACCCGCGGATGCCCAAAGGGCGCGGGTACCTCTATTTTCCCATGGCCTCGCGGGACGGGCGGTTTTTCACGTTCGCCGCTTCGCCGAACCAGCACGATCATGACAAATCCGATTACGACGTGTTCGTTTGCCGCCTCGATCCGAAGAAGCTCGAGCTGATCGACCGGCCGGTACGGTACACGTTCGATCCGGCGACCGACCGGTATCCAGACGTCTACGTCGCCGATCTCGAATTGGGACGGTTCGCCGGCGAAGCCCCGTTCTCGGTCTCTTTCCCGGCCCCGAAGCCGGACGGAGAATGGACGTGGGATTTCGGAGACGGCGCCGCGGCGAGCGGCGCGAACGCCAGGCACGTCTTTTCAAAGCCCGGCGAATATCGCGTGACGGCGCGGCAGAAAGACCGCGGGCTGCGGGCGATCGTGAACGTCGCGCCCGCCGCTCCACCCAAGGCGACGGCGGCAACGCTGACTTCTCCCACCGAAGTCGTCGTTGCCTTCGATGAGCCGATTCAGCTCCAGAGCGCTTCGGCCCGCTTCGAATCGGGCGTCAAAGTCACCGAAGTGTCCGTCGCCAGGGACAAGACGAGGCTCGTCGTCAAGCTCGGCGACAAGCTGACGAAGGCCGACGTTCTGAATCTGGCCGGAATCGCCGACCTGGCCGGGCAGCCCAACGTCATTTCTCCGCTGCGCCTGACGATCAACCCGGCCAGTTGGCCGCTGAATAGGACGGGCCTGGTCTACCTCCTGCAGACCGCCGACGCGCCGAATCAGGTGGTCGGCGCGGACGGAAAAGCGCGGAGCTATACGCTGCGCGGCCGCAATCGCGCCCGGCTCGATCACAGTCAGGTCCTGGTCCTCACGGGGGGCTCGTACCTCGTCGAAGGGGCCGAGAACGACCTGTTAAGCGCGTTCCGCCCTGAATCCGAGTTGACCGTCGAGGCCCTCGTGCAGCCCGATCATCTCCAGCAGAAGGGGCCGGCGCGGATCGTCACCTTTTCGAGCAGCCCCTACAGCCGCAATTTCACCCTGGGACAGGAGGGCGACCATCTGATCTTCCGGCTGCGCACCACGAAGACCGACTTGAACGGCGTCGCTCCGGAAGTCATGCTCGGGCCGATTTCGACAGGCGCTCCGCAGCACGTCGCCGTCACCTACCGCCCCGGCGAGCTGTCGTACTATCGCGACGGGGCTCTCGTTCGCCGCGACCAGCGGATCCAGGGAGACTTCAGCAACTGGTCGGAGCACCATTTCCTCTTGGGCGACGAATTCAGCGGGGAACGCCAGTGGGCCGGAAGGCTGGAAGGAATCGCAGTCTTCAATCGCGCCCTGTCGGCGGATGAAGTGCGGCAGGATTTCGAACAGTACCGCAATCTGACCCGCGCGCGGGCCCCCGTTCCGCGGATCGAGGTCGATGCCGAGCTGGTCGGCAAGTCCTCCACGCCGACGCTGGAGGAGATCAAGCCCTACCGCTCGGCCCTCGTGGTCTACAAGTACCGGGTGAAGAAGGTGCTTTCGGGCGAGCTTCGCGAGCCGGAGGCGCTCGTGGCTCACTGGGCGCTGCTCGACGGCCGTCCCGAAACGGTCACCGGGACGAAGCCCGGGACGGCGGCGCGCCTGGTGCTGGAGCCCTTCGATCGCAACGCCCAGTTGCAACGGATCGTCTGCCGCGACGGCTTCGACTCGGACGACGATCTGGCGCGGCCGCGATTCTACGATGTCCGTCCCTGATCCCGTGCCGCCAACATGGTCTTCAGCTCGCACATTTTCGTCTTCTACTTTCTCCCCGTGGCGCTGCTCCTGTACTATGCAGTGCCGCGGCGGGGCCAGCACGTCATCCTGATTCTGCTGAGCTACGTGTTTTACGGCTGGGCGAACCCGCTGTTCGTGGTGCTGATGTTCGCCTCGACGCTCACCGACTATCTGAGCGGGCTCGTCATTTCGGGACAGCGCCCGAGCCTGGCGAGCGACGACAGCGTCGCCCTGGAGCGGGGAGGCCCGCGGAGCCCGGTTCAGAAGGGGGCCCTCGTCGCCACCATCTGTCTGAACCTGGCGCTGCTGGGGTTCTTCAAATACTTCAACTTCGGGATCGATTCGTACAACGTGCTGGTGCGTTCACTGGGGCACGATGAGGCGGCGTGGGACACGTTCTTCCGCGTGACCTTGCCCCTGGGGATCAGCTTTTACACCTTTCACGCGATGAGCTATGCCATCGACGTCTATCGCGGCGACGCGCGGGCGATCCGCAATTACATCGACTATGCCTGCTACGTGGCGATGTATCCGCAACTCGTGGCCGGCCCGATCATCCGTTTCCAGGACGTCGCCGACCAGCTCGCGTATCGCACCTGCTCGGCCGAGAAGTTCGCCCGCGGCGTGGCGTTTTTCAGCTTCGGGATGGCCAAGAAAGTGCTCCTGGCCAACCCCTGCGGGAAGGTGGCCGATACGGTCTTCAATGCCGGGGCGGTCGGCACCGCAGACGCATGGACCGGAGTCCTCGGTTACGCGTTTCAGATTTATTTCGACTTCAGCGCCTATTCCGACATGGCGATCGGCCTGGCCCTGATGCTGGGTTTCGTTTTTGCAAAGAACTTCGATTCGCCTTACCGCGCGGAGTCGATTACCGATTTCTGGCGCCGCTGGCACATTTCCCTTTCGACCTGGCTGCGGGATTACCTGTACCTGCCCCTGGGCGGAAACCGCAAAGGGACCGCCCGCACTTACGCCAATCTGGCGACCGTGATGGTCCTGGGGGGCCTGTGGCACGGCGCTTCGTGGAACTTCGTGATCTGGGGCGCCATCCACGGGGCCATGCTCGCCTTCGAGCGCGCCCAGGGTAAAGACAGCTTCTACCGCCGGCTCCCCGGGCCGGCGAAGACCGTCATGACATTTGTTGTCGTCTGCTTCACCTGGGTCTTCTTCCGCGCCGAGACGCTCCCGCAGGCGCTGGCATATTGCGGCAGCATGCTCGGCCTGCCGCACGGCGCTCCCCAGTCGGGCCTCGTCGCCGGCGTCATCTATCAGCCGTATTACGTCGCCGGTCTGGCCGCTGCCGCCCTGGCCACGTGGGCCTTCCCGCAAACGTGGGATTTCACGCGCCGCATTACGGTTGCCCGCGCGGCGCTGGCGCTGGGGCTGCTCTGGCTGTCTCTGCTGGTCCTGACCACCCAGTCGTTCAATCCGTTCATCTATTTCATCTTCTAGAGTATCGCCATGAGTGAAGGTGACGCTCCGGCCAGGCCGACTCGCGAAGTGATCGCCCAGCGCGAGATCGGCCGGACTGATATTTCCGCCGGCCTCGCGTGGCTGATGACGGTTTCGTTCCTGTTCACGCTTGCCGTTCCGCCGGCCGCCCAGCTCGTCCATGAGCTTTGTCTCGGCGGCGCAAGCGGCGCGCCGACATGTCTGGCGTTGTTCCACGTGCTGCCCGAAGTCGCCGATGTCTTCGAGCGCGCCGAGGGCAGCCTCTGGAACCGCGTTCTGGCCGCGAATCGCCGACTGCTGCGGCATATTGAAGAGTACGAAAAGCAGCTTGAAGACCGCTCGCTGCTTACGCAGCATCTGCTCGGCCCGACCCAGAACTGGCTCACCGGCATGGCAGGCCTGGGGAACGAGAACGCCTACGTCGGGCGCGGGGGCTGGCTCCTTTATCGCCCCGACGTCGACTATCTCACCGGGCCGGGATTCCTCGAAGCGGCCGTGCTTCACCGCCGCGCCCTCGGCGACAAGTCGCACCTCGCGCCGCCTCTGCCCGATCCGCGCCCGGCGATTCTCGAGTTTCACGAACAGCTCGCCCGCCGCGGCATCCGGCTGATCGTGATGCCCATGCCGGGCAAATCGGCGATCCATCCGGAAAGGCTCTCGTCGCGATTCGACGGCTCCGAAGGTCCTCTCGAAAACCCGTCGTTCCCGCGCCTCTGCCAGGAACTGCGGGATGCCGGCGTGCTTGTCTTCGATCCGGCGCCGTTCATGACGCGTCAGAAGAGGGCGTCGAAAGAGATCGGGCAGTTTCTCCGGACCGACACGCACTGGGCCCCCGACGCCATGCAGCTTGTCGCCGGGCAGTTGAAGGACTTCATCGACCGGCACTGCCTGCTGCCGCCGCGGCCCCCGGTCGAGTTCGGCGAACGGATGCGCGAAGTCGAGAACCTCGGTGACATCGCGATCATGCTGCACCTCCCCGAAGACCAGACGCTCTTTCCTCCAGAAAAGGTGACCATTCGCGAGGTCGTGGAGCCCGACGGCCGGCCCTGGGAGCCGGATGAAGGGGCCGACGTTCTGCTGCTGGGTGACAGCTATACGAACATCTATTCGCTCCCCGAGATGAACTGGGGGAGCACCGCGGGCCTGGCGGAACGGCTCAGCTTCGCGCTGCGCCGCCCCGTCGATCGCCTGGCGCAGAACGACGGCGGTTCGCATGCCGTGCGCCAGGCGCTGTACCAGCAACTGGCGCGGGGGCACGACCGTCTGGCGGGAAAGCGCATCGTGATCTGGGAGTTCGCCGTCCGCGAGCTGGCGTTCGGGGATTGGAAAACATTCCCCATGCCCGAGCCCTCGCCGGCGGAAGACGCAACACACACGAGCCCGCCATCGCCCTCCGCCGGCGCGCCGATCGTCCGGGGGACCGTGCGTGCCGCGGGCGGGGCCCCGCAGCCGGGCTCGGTCCCTTACCGCGACGCCGTCACCGGCGTGCATCTCGACGGCGTCGAAGGGGTGGGAAGCGCGTTTCCGCACGGCGAAATCGTCGTCTATCTCTGGGGGATGCGCGACAACCGCCTCGTGAGCGCGGCGAAGTTCGTTCCGGGGCAGAAAGTGACGCTGCGGCTGACGGCGTGGGATACGGTTCGCGAGAAGTACGAGCGTTTCAACCGCATCGAGCTCGACGATCCCGATTTCCGACTGGCCGAGTTGCCGACCTATTGGGCGGAGGAAGCTCCATGAAAACCGATGAACCCCGGAAAATCCCCGGCCGATTGATTGCCGCTCTCTGGCTGGCAGCTCGCCATCCCGCTTTGATCGCGGCGTCTGTTGGCGCGCTTTTGCAACTGTCTGTCCGGGCTGACGACAACTCCGGCGTGCGCGCGTTTCTGGCGGACGTTTCCAGGCAGGCCGCGGCTTCCGAGAAGGCATCCCGTAACGCCGTCCCGGGGACGGACGGCTGGCTTTTTTTCGTGCCCGAGCTGCGGGCGCTCAGCGTCGGTCCTTTCTGGGGAGAAGCAGCGAAGCGCGTCAGCCGGTCGTCGAAGCCAGAGTATGCCGACCCTCTGCCGGCCATCGTCGATTTCCACGACCAGTTGCACAAGGCGGGGATCGAGCTTCTGGTCATGCCGGTCCCGGCGAAGGCGGCCGTGTATCCCGAAGCCGTCTCCTCCGCGATCGCGACGCGGGGCGGCGGCGCCCCGCCGCGAGTCGATCAGTACGATCAGGAGTTTTACGGGTTGCTGAAGCAGCAGGGGGTCGCCGTGATCGATCTGCTTCCGCTCTTTCTGGAGCACCGCGACGACGCCGGCGGTCCGCTGTACTGCAAAACCGACAGCCACTGGTCGGGCCGGGGCGTGGCGCTGGCCGCCCAGGCCGTTTTCGAGGCGGTCAAGGACCGGGACTGGTTCAAGAGCTTGTCCAGGGCGGCGCCGGCGTCCGAAGCGCGCAGCGTCGAGATGACCGGCGATCTGGCCCGCATGCTGAATGAACAGAGCCCCGCCCGTGAAACGCTCCCTTTGACATTCGTCGGTACGGGCGGCGAGCTGACCCCGCTCGCGCCGGCGCGTGACAGTCCCGTGCTGCTGATGGGAGACAGCCACACGCTCATCTTTCACGACCCCACGCTCGTGGCCCGCGGGGCCGGGCTTCCCGACCACCTGGCGCAGCGGCTGGGAATCGCCGTCGATCTGATCGGCGTCCGCGGCTCGGGCGCGACCACGACGCGCATCGAGCTGCTCCGCCGCAAGGATAACCTGCAGGGCAAGAAACTCGTCATCTGGTGCTTCTCGTTTCGCGAATTCACGGAAAGCACCACCGGCTGGAGGAAGGTGCCGGTGATCCGGAAGTGAGGACGCAGCCTGCCTGCAGGAGAGGAGGACGGGGGTCGCCCGTGGGGGCTGGTGCAAAAAATGGAAAGAAATGCAGAATCTGGAAAGTATTCGGAAAATTTCATGCGGAATGGGGCTCGATTTCGCAAGTTGCGATTCACAAAATGAAAATGGCGCGCGACAATAAAAATAAAGAAATCCATTCCGCGGATTGCGGAATCGAGTCGGACAGCGACAGATCGCGACGACCGCCCCCTCTCTCTTCCACCGTTTTTCTCGAATGCACACCTTCCATGATGAGTCTGATTTCTATGGAGGCCTCTGATTCTTTTGAGAGATCCCTGCGGAATTCTCATAAAAATGAGCGCCGTACCGTCTGATTTTTATGGGCGCAATCTGATTTTTATGACACTTCTTGATTTTGATGACCGGCGGAGAATGGAGAGGCCGGGCAACTTCAGGCCGCCTTGGACAACCTTGTCGGCCATTCTGGCTGGTCTCCTCTTGCCGGCGAGTTCTCTGTTCGCCGTTTCCGAAGCCGCCGCTGCAGAGGCGCAAATGGAAGTCGTCGACTGGCACGTCGCCGTCAAGGGGGACGATGCCCGGCAGGCGTGGCCTTTAGCCGGAACCGAGCCAAAGATACGAAGTAATGATCACACAAAGACGCAAAGGCGCAAAGAATTCGATTGATCCGCAGTCCCGACGCGACAGGCAGTTTCCGGGAGACCGACTTCATCTTCTTTCCTTTGCGCCTTTACGTGAGTCCTTGCCTTTTGGTTCGTTTTGGCCACACGGCAAACCTTTACTGACGAGGTCAAAGCGTGACAACGAGATTGTCGCGATCCGCTGCCTGCGGTTTTCTTCTGGCCTGCTTGACGGCACTCTCCGGCGGCGCGGTCGCCGGGGACGAGCCGGCGTTCTATCGCGGCATCAATCTCAACGGCCCGGCGCTCGTCATTGACGGTCACGAATGGGAGGCCGGCACCGCCCGCGGCATATTGTGCGACGGTGCGGCGTTCGAAAACCAGTCGGTTCGGCTCTTACCCGCGACGGATGAGGCCAGAGCGCGAATGATCCGCACGTCGCGCTGGTCGCCGCAGGGAAAAGCGCGGGTCCGGGTGACCGAGGTGCCGGCCGGCACTTACAGCGTCTACCTCTATGTCTGGGAGGACAACGATCCGCAGACATTCGACATTCATCTGGCCGGGCGGCCCGTCGCCAAGGGTTACAACAGCGGCAACGGCGGGCATTGGGACCGGCTGGGGCCCTGGGCGATCGACGTCGCCGGCGGAGCGATCGAGCTGACTGCCACCGGCGGACATGCCAATCTCTCGGGCATCGAAATCTGGCGCGGCAGGCTGAGCGGCAAGGACAATCCCCTGAAAAGTCCCACGCCGACCGCCCCCGCGGTAACGCCCGAGGAGACAATGGCGCTTCTCCTGGCTCGCAACTGCCTCGAGTGTCATAATCCCTCGGACCGCAAAGGGGGGCTCGATCTGACACGCCGCGCCCGGGCGCTCGCGGGGGGCGAAAGCGGACCGGCTCTGAAACCGGGCGATCCGGCCGACAGTCTGCTTGTCGCGCGCATTTCCGCGGGCGAGATGCCCCCCAAAGGCCGCGCGCAGCTCGCCGCTGCCGAGCGCGAGCTTCTGCAGAGCTGGGTGAAGTCCGGAGCCAAATGGGCGGCCGATCCGATCGATCCGTTTCTGTACACGAGCGACCGGCGGGCCGGATACAACTGGTGGTCGTTTCAGCCGCTGCGCGCTGTCGAGCCGCCGCCGGTCGCAGACGCGAGCTGGCCGGCCAATCCCATCGATCGCTTCCTCCTGCACCGGCTGGAACAGGCCGGGCTGCGCCCCTCACCACAGGCCGATCGAAATACGCTGATTCGCCGGTTGTCATTTGACCTCGTGGGCCTGCCTCCGACGCCGGAGGAAGTCGATGCCTTCGTCAATGATCCCGACCCGCGCGCGTACGACCGGCTGGTCGACCGTTTGCTCGATTCGCCCCACTCTGGCGAGCGCCGGGCCCGGCGCTGGCTCGATATCGTCCGCTTCGGCGAGAGCCAGGGATTCGAGCGCAATAAGCTCCGTCCCAACGCCTGGAAATACCGCGACTTCGTCGTCGAGGCATTTAACGCCGATTTGCCCTACGACGACTTTGTCCGCTGGCAGATCGCCGGCGACGTGCTCCGGCCCGACGATCCCCTGGCGGTCATCGCCAGCGGGTTTCTGGTCATGGGGCCGTACGACCTGACGGCCTACAACAACGGCACGCCCGACATGCGGGCCTTTGCCCGCGAAGAGGAGCTGGAGGGGCTCGTCGCCACGGTCTGCCAGACATTTCTGGGACTGACGGTCAATTGCGGCCGCTGCCACGACCACAAGTTCGACCCCATCACCCAGAAGGAGTTCTACCAGCTCTCGGCCGCGCTGGGGGGCACCTATCAGGGGAGCGAACGCGAGTCCCTGACGGAAGCCGGGCGACCGGCCGCCGACACGCGTGTAGCCGCGCTCGAGGCGCAGATGGCTCAATTGGCCGAGCGGGAGAAGTCGGCCGACTCGCGTGAGATGCGCGCGATCGCCTCGCAACGGAGCCGCCTGGAGAGCGTCGCCCGGCTGCTCAAAGGGGGACCGGTGCACGTCACTGTTCCGAAACAACCGCAGGCCTGGCACGTGCTCGCGCGGGGCGATTTTCGGCAGCCCGGCGAAGTAGTGCCGCCACGGGGCATCGCCTGCGTGCCCGGTGTTTCACCCGATTGGGGACTGGCTGCCGACGCTCCCGAGGCCGACCGCCGAAAGGCGCTCGCCGAATGGATCGCCTCTGCCGCCAATCCCCTGACGCCGCGCGCCATCGTCAATCGGCTGTGGGGCGATCACTTCGGCGAGGGCCTGGTCCGCACGCCGAGCGATTTCGGATTTCAGGGCGGCCCTCCCTCCCATCCCGAATTGCTCGACTGGCTGGCGGGTCAACTGGTGCATCCGCCCGACGGCCGCGCGTGGAGCCTCAAGCGGATCCAACGCCAGATCGTGACGTCCGCCGCCTATCGGCAGACGTCGCGCGCCATGGCGAAAGCGCTGCAGGTCGATGCCGACAACCGCCTTCTCTGGCGGCAGTCGCTGCAACGACTCGACGCCGAGACGTTCCGCGACGCCGTGCTGGCAGTCTCCGGCGAACTGGATCCGCGGCTGGGCGGTCCGGGTTATCGCGATTTCAAGGTCTCGAGCGCCGGGGACAACGAGACGTACACGGTCTTCGATGCGGTCGGCCCCGAATTCAACCGCCGCAGTCTGTACCGCACCTGCGTGCGCTCCGGCACGAGTCCGCTGCTCGACGTTCTGGATTGCCCCGACCCCTCCGTGGCGACCCCGAGGCGTTCGGCGACGAATACCCCGCTGCAGGCGTTGACGCTTTTGAACGACGTGTTTATTGAGCATTACGCCGGAAAATTCTCCGAGCGGGTCGCGCGCGAAGCGCCCGACAGCCGGCCCGCCCAAGTCCGCCGCGCATACGCACTGGCGCTGGCTCGCTCCCCGACGGACGAAGAGGCCGGCATCGGCGAGCGGTTCGTCGCCGAGCATGGCCTGGCGCAATTCTGCATTGTGCTGTTCAACACCAACGAGTTCATGTTTGTCGAATGACTTCAAAAAAAGAAGACTGACGCAAAGGAAAGGAAGTGCATCTCCGTGAAATTGGCTGTCGCTTCGAGAATTCAGGTGAACGGAATTCTTTGCGTCTTTGCGACTTTGCGTGATAATTTCGTCGTCTTTAACTCTGGTTCTGGCCGAAGGCCGGGCCAAGCGTTTCGTGGTTGTTCCTCGCCAGCAGAATTGGACGGGTGCAAGCTGCCTGTTGCTCCAGCAAGAGCGCAGGCTGGAGCCTGAACTCCAACATCCGCGCGTATCCGCGACATCCGCGGTTGCCCTTTTTGCTTTCCCAGATTCGTAGTTTGTACGGCATGACATGACATCGACGCAGAGCAGTACGAACAGCCCCCTGACTGCGCTTCCGCGGCGCGAGTTTCTTCAGCATTTTTCCACCGGCCTGGGGGGCATGGCGCTGGCGGCGATGCTGGCCAGAGAGTCCGCGGCGAGCCCCGTCCGCGGCGAGGCGGCCGACCTGCCGCCCCATCATCCGCCGAAAGCCCGGCGGGCGATTCAGATCTTCCTGCAAGGGGGCCTCAGCCAGGTGGACTCCTTCGACTACAAGCCGCAGCTCGAAAAGCTGCACGGCCAGCCCGTCCCCGGCGACCAGAAGCCGCAGGCCTTCATGGGCAAGGTCGGCCTCCTGCATCGCCCGCATTTCGCCTTCCAGCAGCGCGGCCAAAGTGGTCTGTGGGTTTCGGACTTGTTTCCGCGCCTGGCGGAAGTGGCCGACGAGCTGACGGTGATCAAATCAATGTGGGCAGGCACCGGCAATCATACGCCGGCCACGTACGAGGCCAACAGCGGCTTCCGCACGCTCGGCTTTCCGGCCGCCGGGACCTGGATCTCATACGGACTGGGCTGCGAGGTGGACAACCTGCCGACGTTCGTCGTCCTGCCTGACAACCGCTCGCTCCCCACCGGCGGGAGCACCAACTGGTCGAGCGGGTTCCTTCCCGCGCGCCATCAGGGAGTGGTGCTGAGAACCGGCGGACCGGTCGTCCGCAACCTGCAGCCCTCCGCGAAGCTCGACGACGCCACGCAGGCCGCCCGGTTTGCCGCGCTCGCCGAACTGAACCAGCGGCATCTGGCCCGGCACGCGCACGACGACTCGCTGGAAAGCCGCATGCGCAGCTACGAACTGGCTGCCCGCATGCAACTGACGGTTCCCGAGGCGACTGACTTCGCCAGGGAAACAGCCGAGACGCGCGAGCTTTACGGCGTCGAGCGCAAGGAATGCGGCGAATTCGCGCGAGCCTGCCTCCTGGGCCGCCGGCTGCTCGAACACGGCGTCCGGTTCGTGCAGCTCTGGAGCGGTGCGGCCTTCGGGAGCGACGTGCACTGGGACGCGCACGGCAGCGTTCCCGACAACCATCGCCGCGAGGCGGGCAAGATCGATCAGCCCGTGGCCGCCCTGCTCCGCGACCTTCGCCGACGGGGAATGCTGGATGACACGCTGCTGATCATCAATACCGAATTCGGCCGCACACCGTACGCCGAAAGTGCCGGAGACAAAGCCGGCCCGGGGCGCGATCACAACCCCGACGTCTTCAGTGTTCTCCTGGCAGGGGCGGGCCTGCGGCACGGCATGGCGTACGGCGCCTCGGACGAGATCGGCTGGAAGGCGGCCGAGCACCCCGTTGACGTCCATGATTTTCACGCCACGATCCTGCACCTTCTGGGCATCGACCACACCCGGCTGACGTACTATCACAACGGAATCCAGCGGCGCCTGACCAACGTCCACGGCCATGTCCTTAAGGATTTGTTCGCATGAGAGCCGAAGCACCGCGGGTCAGGCTCCCGCCTGACGCAAGCAACAGCACCCCGGCAGGGGCGCCAGCCATTGGCCGGGGGTATCGTCCGCCTGTGGCGGACGATACCCCCGCTGAACGAGCCGTGTCCGAGTCACGGTCGGGACTCGTCAAATCGCTCCTGGCGGTTCTCTGCCTGACAGGCGCAGGTCTCTCGACCGCGCAGGCCGCGGAACGTGTGGCGCAGGATCTGCTGGTGCTCTATACGTTCGAACGACCGACCGACGACGTCATCCGCGACCGCTCCGGAGCCGGAGAGCCCCTGGATCTGAAAATCGACAAGCTGCAGGGGATGACGTTTCGCGGAGGCCGCCTGATCGTGACGTCCTCGGTGCGGATTTCTTCCGCCGGACCGGCCCGAAAGATCGTGGCCGCCGTCAAAAACTCGAACGCCCTGTCGATCGAGGCCTGGGTCAAGCCGCAGGACGCGCGGCAGGCCGGACCGGCCCGTATCGTGTCGCTCTCGGCCGATCCGGGGCAACGCGACTTCACCCTCGGGCAGGATGCGGGACGCTACGACGTGCGACTGCGGAGCACCGCCACCGACGGCAACGGCATCCCCTCGACGCCGAGCCCCGAGAAATCTTTGCGGGCAGAATTAACGCACGTCGTCTACACCCGCGATCCACAGCGTGCGGCACGAATCTATCTGGACGGTAAAGAAGTCGTGACCAAACCGGTCGCCGGCCAGCTCGGCAACTGGAGCGACGACTTCCGCCTGACGCTGGCGAACGAGCTGACGGGAGACCGGCCGTGGCTGGGGGAGCTGCATCTGGTTGCCGTCTACGGCCGGGCCCTGACGGACGAGGAGGTCGCCCGCAATTTTGCGGCGGGGACGCCGACTGTCGTAAATCATGCCGCGTTGCTCCCCCCGGCCAGTCCGCAGGCGGTCGATTTCGTCAAGGACGTGCAGCCGCTCCTGCGCAAACGCTGCTTCGAGTGCCACGCGGCGGGGAACGAAGAAGGAGGAGTCAATCTCGGCATCAGGCAACGCGTCCTGGAAGGGGGAGACCAGGGACCGGTGCTGATTCCGGGGGACAGCGCAAACAGCCGTCTGATCCATCTGGTCGCCGCCGTCGATAAAAAAGAAGTTATGCCTCCCGAGGGGAAGCCGTTGCGTCCCGAGGAAGTCGGGCTGCTGCGCGCGTGGATCGACCAGGGGGCCCAATGGCCCGACGGCGCCGACGTGCTCGATCCGCGGACCGAAGCGGCGCGCCGTCACTGGGCGTTCCAGCCGCTGCATCCAGTCGCAGAACCGCCGGTGCGGGATGCGCAATGGGCCCGGACGCCGATCGACCGGTTCATCCTGGCGCGCCTGGAATCGGCCGGCCTCCGGCCGCAGGGGCGGGCGAATTTCCGGCAACTGATCCGCCGGGTGGCGTTCGACCTCGTCGGCCTCCCCCCGACGCCCGACGAAGTCCGCGAGTTCAGCGCCGCCGCCGAGCGCAACCTGTCCGCGGCGCTGGCCGAACTGGTGGACCGCCTCCTGAAGAGTCCGCATTACGGCGAACGCTGGGGCCGGCACTGGCTCGATGTCGCCCGCTACGCCGACAGCGACGGGCAGGAAAGCGACAGCGACCGTCCACAGGCCTATCACTATCGCGACTTCGTCATCCGGGCGTTCAACGACGATCTCCCCTTCGATCAGTTCGTGCGCTGGCAGCTCGCAGGAGACGAGTACGAACCACAGAACCCCGACGCGGTGGCCGCCACCGGGTTTCTCGCCGCCGGACCGTTCGCGGCCCTCCCCGACAAGCTGATGGAAGACGAGCGGCTGCGCAACCGGTACAACGAGCTGGACGACATGCTCTCCGCGATCGGCACGGGCTTCCTCGGGCTGACGCTCGGCTGCGCCCGCTGCCACGATCATAAATACGACGCCATCCCGTCGCGCGACTACTACCGATTGATGTGCGCTCTCCACAGCGGCCAGCGCGACGAGGTGCCGCTCGGCTCCTCAAAGGAAAAGACCCTCGCCTTCCACGACCTCGGCCCCGCACCGAAGCCGACGTGGCTGTTCCACCGCGGCAATTACTACGACCGAGATCAACCCGTGCAACTGGGCTTTCTCTTCGTCCTGACGAACGGCAAGACGCCCGAGGCATACTGGAAGGCGGCCCGCGAGCAGGGCCCCGCGAAAGGAAGCACGAATCAACGGCGGGCCCTGGCGGAATGGATCACCGACGTCAAACAGGGGGCGGGCGCCCTCGTCGCCCGAGTCATCGTCAACCGCCTCTGGCAGCATCATTTCGGTCAGGGGCTGGTCCGCACCGTCGGGGACTTCGGCGTCCGATCGGAACCGCCGACCCATCCGGAACTGCTCGAATGGCTGGCCCACGACCTGGTGCAGAATGGCTGGCGGATCAAGCGCCTGCAAAAAATGCTCTTACTGAGCACGGTCTATCAGCAGGCCAGCACCGCGTCAGCCGCTCCGCCGACCGACCCGGACAATCGGCTGTTGTGGAAGATGCCGCTGCAGCGTCTGGAAGGAGAGATTCTGCGCGACTCGATGCTGTCGGTCAGCGGAACGCTGAATACCGCGACGTACGGACCGGCCGTCAAGCCGCCGATCGCCGCCGAAGCGATGCTCGCCCGGAATCTGAAGGACCCTTATCCCAAAGACGTGCAGGACGGCCCCGCCGTCCGTCGGCGCTCGGTGTATCTGTTCCACAAGCGCGTCGTCCCCTATCCGCTCCTCTCGGCCTTTGACAAACCGGACGCCCAGCAGAGCTGCTGTCGCCGCGACAG
>JBLMWR010000350.1:0-4152 GCA_050257335.1 Deltaproteobacteria bacterium
GTCCGGGAGCTGGTATCGGCACTGGAAATCCGTTTCTGCGCGCTCCGCATCCCCTCGATCGCCCGTTCGAGGCGGTCGATCTCCTCGGCGGCCCCGTTCTGCGCTTCGACGGCTTTAAGCAGTTCGTCGTCGTCATCCGCGGGGGGCGACTTTTCCCTGGGTTTCGCAGGTTCTTCCACCGGGCCTTCAGCGACGGGGACGTCGTCGTCATCGGCAGGTTTCGGCGCTGCGGCGAGCGGCGAAGCGGCCAGCGTTACGGACAGCAAAATGGCAAGATACCAGAAAATGAATGCGAGCTTCATGACCAAATCTCTGTTGATGCGCACGTCGCGAAAAGTGGCAGGCACGCTCCGCGGCGAACAGCAAGCGGAGCGTGCCTGCTGCTTTCAGTCGTTATTCGGATCGCGGTGGTTCCTTTTCGCCTGGTTTTTCGTCCATTGCTTCGTCGCCGGATGAGCCGATATTCGACAGGTTGCGGGCGAGGTCGGCGAGGTCGCCCTGTTCGCGGGCGATCGTCTCGAGTTCCTGGCGGGCGGGGAGGGGCAACTGGCCGTCTTTGCCGCGCAGCCGTTCGATCTCCGCCGTGCGCGCGAACAGTTCTTTTTGCAGCGTGATCAGCATCTTGACCTGGGCGATGGCGGGAACGCCGTCGGAGGGGGGGCCGTCCGGCTGACCTGTGCCTCCGCCGCCCGGCTGTCCGGGCGGATTTTCGTCGGGATTCGGTTCATCGGGCTTGAGAGCCTCGACGAGATCGGCCAGCCGTTTTCGCGCCGCTTCCTGGGTTTTCTGCGTCGGCGGCCCTGTCTCGCGGCGGGCGAGCTGCTCGCCCGCCGAGTGCATCTGGCGGGCCGCTCCCTTGAGGGCCAGGGCGAAGACTTCGGCGGCCGAGAGCTTCTCGATGATCCGCCCCGTTTCCTCTTCGAGATTGTGCTGGACTTTGGCGAGGTCGCGCAGCGAGACAAGCTGGGCCCGGCTCCATTTTGCGGATCGGGCGTGCAGCTCGTCGAGGCGGCGGGTCTCGTCGATCGCCGACTGCTGGCGGGGGATCATGCCGGTCAGCTCGTCGGCCACGCGCGCAAGCTGCTCGCGGGCAAGCTGCTCTTCCGCGGCGCGCTGCTGGCGGGCCAGCTCGCGCTGCGCCTGTTCGAGATCATCGATCGCTTCCTGCTGCTGATCGGCGGCCCCCCCCTGGTTTTGCTCGTCGAGCCGGTCCTGCGCCTGCTGCATTCGCGACGCGGCGCGGCGGGTGCTGGCCTGCGGCCCTCGGGCCTCGAGCCGCGCCAGGCGCCGCGACATGCGGTCGGTTTCCTCATGCAACTTCTCTTGTTCCTTGCGGAGCGTTTCGAGCTCTTTCTCGCGTTCCTGGGGATTAGAGATGCGCTCGGCCTCCTGCGTCTTCCGGAGCAGCTCGGCCTGCCGGTCGTGAAGTTCCTGCAGCTCGGCGCCGGTTTGTTTGAGCTTCTTGACCATCATTTCGGTATCGCTCTCGCGCTTCTGGCGGAGCGTGTCTTCGAGATCGCGGAGTTTCTGGAACACATCCTGCTGCGTGCGGGCGGCCAGCCCCATCCGGTTCTCGCCGATCTGCCCGGCGGCGTCGCGCATTTCCCCCGCGATGCCCTCGTGCCGCGATTGCTCGACGGCTTCCTGCAGCGTCGCGGCGGCCGTCGGGTTCTCGCTCGCCAGCTTCTCCATCGTCCCCTGCATTTTCGCTTCGAGCTGCTCCAACTGGTCGGCCTGCTTTTTCTGCCGCTCGGCGATTTTGGCCAAGTCCGCCTGTTCCTGCGGCGAGAGCGAGTCGGCAGGCCTCGTGAGCGTGGTCTTCGCCAGTTCGGCGGTCCGCTGGTTCAGCTCGGCCTGTTGCCGCACGAGGTCGGCCACCTCCCCCGAGGCCTCGTGCTCGCCGCGCCATTGCGACAAGTCCTGGAGCATTTCGCCGAGCGACTCGAGGACGGCGTTCTGGTTGTCGGCGACCTCGCGGAGGGCTTCTTCGGGACGGTCTGCCGGCTGCTTCTTATTCTCCGGTTTTGGCTCATTCGGCTTCTCGGTCAGCGGTTTGTCCCGTTTGCCGCGCGACTGCGCCAGCTTTCGCGCCCGCGTCAGATCCTGCTCAATGGGGCGCAGGTGCTGCTCGCCGATGCGGGCCAGCTCGTCGGCAATGCGTTGCAGCCGCCGTTCGGTCTGGGGATCATCGATGTGGTTGTCACGCAAATCGCCGACCAGGTCGCGGGCGCGTTTTTCGAGGCCGGTGGCGGGACCGGTGAGCTGGGCGGCGACCTCGCGCTGTCCCATTTCGGTGCGCTGCAGCGAATCGACGTCTTCGGGGCGAAACTTTTCGGCGCTGCGGAGCTGGACGAGCAGATCATCGACCTGGTCATGCGCCTGTTGTTCGAGTTTGAAGACCCGTTCGAGGTCGTCGAGGAGCCCTTCCTGGCGCTGGCCGATTTCCTGCGATTTTTCCGCGGAGGAGACGATCGTGAGGGTCCGCGTGACGCTGCGGCCGACGTGCGGGGCGGGCGCCTTGCCCCCGGGAAAGTCCGCCGACAGATCGAAGTCGTCGGTCGCCTCGGTATGGAACACGATTCTCGAGCCGGGCCGGGGATGCAAGTCGGCGATCTTCCAGCGGTGCTCGGCGGCGCGCGTCAGAGGCAGTTCGTCGCCGGCCCGAAAAAGAGAGACCGTCTGTTCCTCGGCGCCTTCTGCGGGTTCGACCTTGTACACCAGGCGGACTTCCCGGACGCCCAGGTCGTCCCGGGCGATGGTGCGGACCGGGACGACGGCCTCGGCCGTCACCTGCATATCGGAGGCCGGCTGTTCGATGTAGATCTCGGGTTCGAAGTCCTGAATTCCCCGGACCTCGTACCTCGGCGGTTCGGCGTCTTCGAACCCCTGGGCATCTTTCAGTTCGAGCCACCAGGAATGAATGCCGGCCTCGGCGATCACAAACGCGGTCTTCAACCGGCGTCCGTCCTCCGTCAGCTCGACCTTGCGGCGTTCCTGGTCCTTCACGCGCAAGGCGGCCTTCTCGACGGGCTTGTTGGCCAGGGCCGAAATCTCGACCCGCGTCCCGATCAGCCCTTGCACGTGCCCGACTCCCTGCGGCTGCGTCTCTGCCGGCCGGCGCGTGTACGCGGGGGGAGTCAGCGTGACCTGCAGTTTCTCGACGGCCGGCGGGGGGACCACCAGCAGCCTGTGCCAGGGCATCTGGTCGTCGTCGCCGCCGACGGCGCGGAACTCGAGATCGCCCCGAACGGCGACCAATTGCCCCTCGGCCACTTCGTGGCGCCCTCCCCGGTCGTCGTTGACCGTCTTCGGACGCATCGTCTCGGCGAGGAGCTTTCGGTCGGCCAAACGGTATTCGAGCGTCACCCGCGCGGGAAGACGCCCCGAAGTGTTTTCGGCAAGGATCCGGAACGTGTCGCCGCGGGCGATCATGAGCGGGTGATCGGCGTCGAAGTCGACGCGAGCGAGATCGGCAGTGAGCAACTGCAGATTGGTCTTTTTCGGCCACGCCGGTGCCGAAAACGGAGACAGAATCCGCTTGAGGGCAATCGTCGTCAGCGTGCGGTTGAGGCCGGCCAGCAGCGCGGCCGTCAGACACACTCCCAGTGCAATCCCGGCGATCCTCCGCGCCTCGCGCATATCGACCACGTCGTCGCAGTCGAGGCCGTCGAGCCGCGCCAGCGTTTTTTCGACGACGACCTGCTGCAGGGCAGGTGAGCCGATCTTCGGGTCGGTCCCCGACTGGATGAACTGGACGGAGCTCGCCAGGCTGTCGTGGAACCCGGGGTAGCGGTCTTCAATCCGCAGCGCCAGATCGGTATCGCTGATCCGGACCTGAAGCGGGCCGATCAGATGCCGGCGCACGACCCACGCCACCGCGCCGAGAATGGCCAGTCCGAAGATCAGGCGGATGACGGGATCGTCCAAATGGACCAGCCAGTCGGCCAGACAGACCAGGAGCACCGATCCGACCAGCACCGCCGCCAGCCAGCTCAGCCCGTGGGTCAGCAGCACCTGCCTCACGCGGCGGCGGACGCCGGTCAGGCGATGGTCGAGGGTGGAAGTGGCCATGACAGAATCATACCAGCCGCCAGCGCTTCCTCAAAATCCATTCCGTGCACAAGAGCGCGGCGAAGAGCATCAGCGTCAGCC
>JBLMWR010000351.1:0-2916 GCA_050257335.1 Deltaproteobacteria bacterium
CCGTTGGTGCTGTCGAGATCGCGCACGAAGAGCAGGCCGTCGGTCCGGGCGATGATGCAGTGGATCTTCGAGACGCTCTTGCGATCCAGAACGATGTCGCAGTGCTCTGCCTGCCGGCCGACGATCGTCACGTCCTTATCGATCGTAATCGGATCGCCCCCGCGGAGCGGAATGAGTTGTGCGATCACGGCGACACCTTCGACCAGCCATGCGGCACCGCGAGATGTTCCCGCGGTCGCTGAAAACTTCCATATTCTACTCTCTTCGCCCGCGGTCCACTTGTCAAGATGAGCATAGTTGGCAGGTGTTCTGCCGATCGCTATACTTGGTTTTTCGTACCGAATTACGGGCTCGTGGTGGAATTGGCAGACACACCAGCTTGAGGGGCTGGCGCTGGCAACAGCATGCAGGTTCAAGTCCTGTCGAGCCCATGGCGTGTCCGGCATTTCAAATGCACTCTCGCCGGACACGCCGTCTCATTTCGTGGAATCCTGCGGGGCCCGGCCCGCCCTCGACGGGACTGGATTTGGCGGACATGGCGAAGCACTCCCCGGTTCCTAGGGCAGCACCAGTAAGTCCGGTGCCGACGGCGGAATCTTCGGCCGCGTCCCAGGAGCTGGTCCTGGTCCTCGATTTCGGATCGCAGACGGCGCAACTGATCGCCCGCCGTGTTCGCGAGCAACACGTCTTCTGCCAGCTTGTGCGGCACGATTTGCCCGCCGAGCGGATCCGCAAATTGAACCCCCGCGGACTGATTCTTTCCGGCGGACCGGCCAGCGTTTACGAGCCGGGGGCCCCGCTTCCCGACCCCCGCATTTTTGATCTGGGAATTCCCATTCTGGGGATCTGCTACGGCATGCAGGCCACCTGCCGCGCGCTCGGCGACGAGGTTTCTCCGGGTAACAATCGCGAGTTCGGCCATACGTCGTGCCACGTGGAGGAGAACGGCGATCTGTTCCGCGGAGTTCCGAACGAGCTGACGGTCTGGATGAGCCACGGAGATCAGGTGAAGAATCTGACGGCGCAGTGGACGGCCCTGGCCAGTACAGAGGACTGCCCGGCGGCGGCGGTACGGCATCATTTTCGGCCCATTTTCGGCCTGCAGTTTCATCCGGAGGTCACTCACACGCAGTTCGGCGGTCAGATCCTGGGCAACTTCGTCCGCAACGTCTGTGGCTGCCGCGGCGACTGGAAAATGAGCTCCTTCATCGAGCAGCAGGTTCGCGGACTGCGCGAGCGCGTGGGAAAGAACCGCGCCATCTGCGGGCTCTCGGGAGGGGTCGATTCGTCGGTCGTGGCGGCCCTGCTCTCGCGGGCGATCGACGGGCAGCTCTCGTGCATCTTCGTGGACAACGGCCTGCTGCGCTTGGGTGAAAGCGAAGCCGTCCGCAAGAGCTTCGGCGAACACTTCCGCACCGACCTCCACGTCGTCGACGCGAGCGAGCGGTTTCTGTCGGCGCTCAAAGGGGTCGTCGAGCCCCAGCAGAAACGCAAAATCATCGGGCGGGTCTTCATCGAGGTCTTCCGTAAGGAAGCCGAATCCATCGCGGACGCGAGGTTTCTGGCGCAGGGGACGCTCTATCCCGACGTCATCGAAAGCGGGGGAAGCGTCGACGGGCCGGCGGCGGCAATCAAGCATCACCATAATGTGGGGGGACTCCCCGAAGAGCTCGGCTTCGAGCTCATCGAACCGTTGCGCGACCTCTTCAAGGATGAAGTCCGTACGCTCGGGCAGGAGCTGGGCCTTCCCGAAGAGATGATCTGGCGGCATCCCTTTCCCGGACCGGGACTGGCCGTCCGTTGCCTGGGGGACGTTCGTCCCGAGCGGCTCGATGTTCTGCGGAAGGCCGACGCGATCGTGCTGGATGAATTGAAAAAGGCGGGGCTGTACCGCGAGGTCCAGCAGGCGTTTGCCGTGCTTCTTCCGGTCCAGAGCGTGGGCGTGATGGGCGATCACCGGACGTATGATGACGTGGTCGCCGTACGGGCCGTCCAGACCGAAGACTTCATGACGGCCGACTGGTATCCGCTCCCGTGCGAAGTCCTGCGGGCGATTTCGACGCGCATCACGAATACCGTCCGCGGAGTCAACCGCGTCGTGTACGATATCAGCAGCAAGCCCCCCAGTACGATCGAGTGGGAATAGGCGCGGCATCTGAATCATTCCCGGACGAGTCCATCGCGGCCAGCCATTGAAGCGAATATGAATTTAACCGCCGATGACGCCGACACGCGCGGATGTGCCAGTTCACCCCGTTCGTGTTTATCCGCAGCCATCCGCGACATCCGCGGTTCTTCTCCGACCTTTCCCAAATTGACAATTTGCGCCCCACGCAAAGACATTGACGGTTAGTAGTACGGACAGAAGATCGTGCTTCAAAAGTCCGTGTTTGATCCGTGGCCAAGTTTTGGTTCCGGCGGTTGGCCGGGCTAAGTCATCCGCGGTTCAATGTGGCCGCCCATCATTAAGAACCGATTCAGACTGTGAGTTCATCCTCTTCCGACCAGACCGTTCATGTCTCGCTTGGTGACCGGTCGTACGACATTACGATCGTCACGGGCCAACTCCCGGCGTTTGCCGAGCGATTGCAAGGCTGGCTGGCTGCGCGCGGGCTTAAGAATCCCGCCGGGCGGCCGGTGTTGGTCGTCACCGACGGGAATGTGTGCCACCAGCACGGGGCGGCGGTGGGGGCCAGTCTGCATCTGGCGGGGTTCCCGTGCGAGATCGCCGTACTCGAACCGGGCGAACAGACGAAATCGCTCACGTACGCTTCGGAACTCTATGACAAGCTCGTCGCCATGGAGGCCGATCGGCAAACGGTTCTTGTTGCCGTGGGGGGCGGCGTGATCGGCGATCTGGCTGGATTCGTCGCGGCCACCTACGCACGGGGGATCCCCTTCGTGCAGGTCCCCACG
>JBLMWR010000352.1:0-4058 GCA_050257335.1 Deltaproteobacteria bacterium
GGTCACTCCGTGACCGGACGCCCCACGGCGGGACCTGCCGACTGACTCCTGAGCAACGCGTTGGCCTGCGTACGACGCCCTCGCGATTGACGCGTTTCTGCCACGGGGTGCGTAAAGAGCAACGGCAAGCCATAACCGCCGGGTCACGGAGTGACCTGGCTGCAGACTTGCGGCCGCTCTGTAGCGCGGTTTGCGTGGCGCCGTTCGGGTACGGTATGCTGGTGACACTCCCCGGTTCTGCCGCCCCCGGCAACCGGGCCATGCACAAGTTACGCGAGGAGACCACCATGACGCGCTTTCCCGAGCTTGACGAGGCGATGCGCTCAGTCGATTCCTACTACAAAGAGCGCGGGATTTTTCAGGACCGGTTTGGGTTGGGGAAGAAGCCCGCCGTGGTCGTCGTCGATTTAGCATACGGCTGGACCGACGACTCCTACGCCGGCGGGAGCCGCCGGCTCGACGGCCCGGTCGAAAACACCGCGCGTCTGCTGGAATTCATCCGCCGCCGCAGCCTGCCCGTGCCGATCGTCTACACCACCAGCCCCTGCCATCCCGATTGCGGCGATCAGCCCTTCAAGTCGGCGGCCGACAAATCGCCGAATTACCGCGCGTGGGACCGGCGCGCCTGCCAGATCGATGAGCGCGTCGCTCCCACCAGCTGTGATCTGGTGATTGAAAAAGAGAGCGCCAGCGCCTTTTTCGGGACGCACCTGATCGGCTATCTGGTCCAGCACGGCGTCGACACGCTGCTGATCGCCGGCTGCAGCACCAGCGCCTGCATCCGCGCGACGGCGACTGACGCCAAGAGCTACCGGCTGAAGCCGATCATCATCCGCGACTGCGTCGGCGACCGGGCCGAGGCGGCCCACGAATGGACGCTGTTCGACATCCAGGCCCGCTTCGCCGACGTGGAACCACTCGCGCGCGTGCTGGATTACCTGGGAAGCGCGCAGGTCCCCCGGCAGGCGGGACGTGCTGCCTCGTTCCAGTGCGCGGCGCGGGAATGTGAATGAGACGCGCGAGATTGCAGTCCGGTCACTCCGTGACCGGACGAAAGTGGACGTTACTCGCAGGTTCGGCCGCAAACTAACGCGTTGCTCTCCTGCTGCTCCACGGCCCTTAAGCCGTAATTGGAGGGTACGCCCCGGTAAGCGATTGGAAGCCGAAACAGTCTGGTCACGGAGTGACCAGACTGCATCGGGTATACCAGCCCAAGGTGCCAAATAGGCGCGGCACTGGTAGAATGGTTCGTGCGGGGTGATCTTTGCTCTTTATCGAGAAAGTCAGGCGGAGATTTTCGATGCAGGAACGGCGGGAGTTGTTTCCTCACGTGATCGAGATGAATTACCAGGCGCGCCGCCGCCTGGGATGCTGCGTCTATCTGGTCCATGACCGCGGCGAATGGCTGCTCATCGACATCGGCTACGAAGACACTGTCCGCGAGATCGTCGATCTGATCCGGCAGCTCGATTTTCCCCTGTCGCAGTGCAAGTACCTGGTCGTGACGCATGCCGACGCCGACCATGTCCAGGGCCTGAAGCTCGCCCAGACGCTGCTGCCTCAGGCGCAGGTCGTCGGGCATCCGCTGGCCAAATCGGCCTTGGCCGAACCCGACCGCATTCTCACGTATGCCGAGATTCCCGCGCAGGGGATCTCGATCAACCTCCCCCGCATCCGGCTCGACCGGACGATCGACGAAGGGGATGTGCTGGCGGTGGGCGACCTGAAGATCAAGACGTGGCACACTCCGGGCCACACGCAGAGCCAGCTCGCCTTTCGCCTCGGCAACCTGCTCTTTTCCGGCGACAACATCTTCCGCGACGGGTGCGTGGGGAACATCGACGCCCACCACGGCTCGGACATCAGCGACTTCATCAAATCGCTCGAGCGGATCCGCGACAGCGATGTGGAATGGCTGCTCCCCAGCCACGGGCCCCCGTTTCGCAAAGACCGCCGCCTCTTGCAGACGACGATCGACCGTCTGGAAAAATATCAGCACATGGCCGACTTCGGCACCTGCGCCATCGACTGGCCGCTCCTCGACGAATGGGAAACCGAGTTGTCGAAGCGATTCGATCCGGCGAAGGCGTGAGATACCAACCTGAATCGACAGAGAGGGGGAACGTGGGAGCGGTGCCGCGGCAAGTGACCCGATTCCCTGTCTGACGGCGGCGTTCCGCGCGGCTGACCTCCCAGGCTGAAAGCGTAGTGCAGCGCAGCCCCTTCGGGGCAGAGACATACACCGCCTGAAGGCGATACTACGGGCTGCACGCGGTACTTCCCGCAGGGGATTCAAGCCCGGCGGCCAACTTTACCGATCTGGTAAAGTATGCCGCCGCGCAAACGACCAGCCGCCGATTCCACGTTCCGCCCGATTGAGGCCCGCAATCCCTCCGTGCATCTGGAACCCTTTCTGCGGTACCAGGAAGTCGAGGTCGGGATGGCCCGCAACACGGTCCTGGCGTATGGCTCGGACCTGCGACAGTTCTTCGAGTGGTTCGGCAAACATGGGCCGGGATCGCTGAATGCCGTCGATCTGAAAGTGCTGACCAGATATCTCGAGAACCTGCATGGGCGCGGGCTGTCTTCCACGACCGTGGCGCGGCATCTGGTGGCGATCAAGATGTTCTTTCGCTATCTGCTCCTGGAGGGAGTGATTCGCGAAAGCGTCGCCGACCTCGTCAGCTCTCCCAAACTCTGGCAGCACCTTCCGCACGTCCTCAGCCCCGACATGGTCAACCGCCTGCTGGCGGCCCCGCAGCCGGCCGACCGCTTCATGCTCCGCGACCGGGCCCTTCTGGCGCTGCTGTACGCGACCGGCTGCCGCGCTTCGGAGGTGGTGAATCTTAAGCAGCGCGACGTGCATCTCGACGAATCGTATTGCCGGTGCGTCGGGAAGGGAAACAAGGAGCGGCTGGTGTCTCTCAACCCGGTCGCGTGCCGGGCGCTGGAAGCGTATCTGGCGCACGAGCGGCCGCTCCTGGCGGCGCGGTCGGAGGCCGAAGAGCTGCTCATCAGCAAGAGCGGGCGGGCTCTGACGCGGATCATGGTGTGGGCGCTGGTCAAGAAATACGCCCGGCGGATCGGCGCCAGCGACCGGGTGAGCCCGCACACGCTGCGCCACAGCTTCGCCACGCACATGCTGGCCGGGGGGGCCGAGATTCGCGCCCTGCAGGAATTGCTGGGCCACGCCAGCATCGCCACCACACAGATCTACACGCACGTGGAGCACACGCGGCTGAAGGCCGTGCACCGGCGGTGCCATCCGCGGGGGTGAGCGTGTTGCGAATCGGCAACGTGCGTAAACCGTGCGGCAGGTCCGCGCAGCAGGGGAAACCCCGCAAACGCGTCGATCATCCCCGCGGAATTTGACGACGCGCCGCCCGTGAGCTACCCATTGAATCTCTGCGCCGCAGTCCGCGCGCGGAGGCAGCGCCAGTCGCGCACGATTCTCAATTCTCCACGGGAACGACCATGCCACTTACGACGCCGGTACCATCGTCCGACGTCGCCGCCGCCTCACGTGCGGAGGCGATTCCCTCCCCGCTGACCGAAGCGGGCCACATCGATACGCTGCTGCGGTCGCTGACGGCGAGCTGGCGGCCCGTGTCGATCGTCGTCGAACGCCGCGGCGACCATCGGCAGCCGAGCCGTGTGCCGGGGGTGCTCGTCCCCCTCGACCGGCACGGGAGAACAATCGCCGGCGCGCCGCTCGATGTGCACGTTCAGGATGTCTCCCCGCATGGAATCGGGATCGCACACCGCGAGCCGATGGCCCATCGCCTGGTGTTGCTGGCGTTTGAAACGGCGGCCGACGGGCCCTTACGGCTGGTGGTTCGGCTCAAATGGTGCCGCTTCAGGCGGGCCGGCGTTTACGAAAGCGGCGGCCAGATCCTGCGCGTCCTGAAGCCAGGCGAGGAACCCGGGCTGTCGGTGTAGCAGGCATGCTCCGCATGCCGTTCGCCGCAATGCACGGTCCAGATTCCGCTGACCGCTCCGACTGCGATTGAGCACACAAGACAGGCCGCGGCACGCGGAGCGTGCCTGCTACTTTGACG
>JBLMWR010000353.1:0-3265 GCA_050257335.1 Deltaproteobacteria bacterium
CCCCTTCAAATCCCGTGTCGGCGCAGTTCCTGATGAGCGTGGGAAGGTCCCACTCGGCGCCCCACATGTATGTGACAAGCCCCAGTCGCATGATGCCCTCCCCCGCTGGTAAGTCTGCGGCCAAACCGATGGTTGCCTTCGCGGTCCCATACTAACCCGAAGCGCCGGCAAGGGCGAGCGTCGCTATCGCTTTCCCGGGCGGAATCGTCGCGAAGCCTGCCGCGCGGAGCGAACCGATTTGCCCGCTAGAAGCTGACGGGCAGCGGGGCGTTGGCGCCGATGGGCCGCAGACGCACGGCCTCGCCGGCACTTCGGGTTAATGAATCTGCCGCCGTGGCGGCGATTACCACCGAAACAGCCCTGTCCCCCAGGTGAGCCCGGCGCCGAACCCGCTCAGGAGCAGCGTGTCGCCGCGGTGGATCCGGCCGGCCTGAAAAGCCTCGTCGAGAGCGATGGGGATCGAGCCTGCCGAGGTGTTCCCGTACTTGTGCAGGTTGTTGAACACCTTGTCTTCGGGAATCCCCAACTGATCCACCGCCGAATTGATGATGCGGATGTTCGCCTGATGCAGCACGTACAGCGACACGTCGTGGACTCCCATGCCGGTCTTGGCCAGCACGAGGTCGATCGTGTCGGTGACGAGGTTGACGGCCCACTTGAAGACGTTGCGGCCGTCCATTCGCATGTACTGCAGGCCTTCGTCGAGGTCGGCATGCGTCGTCGGACGGCGCGAACCGCCGCTGGGACGGTCGAGCAGCGTCCCGCCGCTCCCGTCAGCCCCCATCTGATAGCACATCAGCCCCTGGTGCGGATCGCCCGCCGCCAGCAGCACCGCCCCGGCGCCGTCGCCGAAGAGGGGAGCCGTTCGCTGGTCCTGCGGATTGGTGATGCGGCTGTTGCAGTCGCCGCCGACCACCAGCGCCAGCCGGCTGTTGCCCGTCGCCACATATTGCGCCGCCGTCGTCAGGGCGTACATGAATCCCGAGCAGGCGGCCTGGACGTCCATCGCGGCGGCATCGAGGTCGAGCTTGTCCTGCACGATGCAGGCAGTCGAAGGGAACGCAAAGTCGGGGGTGAACGTCCCCACCACGACCAGATCGATGTCAGTCGGGTTGACGCGCGCCGCGCGAATCGCCTTGCGGGCCGCCTCCACGCACAGGTCGCTGGTCGCCTGTTCGGGACGGGCATGCCGCCGCGATTCGATGCCGGTGCGCTGTGTGATCCAGTTGGCGTCGAAGCCGAAGCGCGCGGCAAGCTCGGAGTTCGTCACCACGAGGTCGGGAACGTACGAGCCGCACGAAACGATCTGCACGCCAAGCAGGCTGCGCGTGCGGCGGCTGAACCGCCGGCCGCCAGCTGTGGCCGGTGTCCGCTGCGGAATCTCGCGGGGCGTGGGCAATGTTGCGTTCGACGAAACCGGCGCGGCCGCCACGGCCACGCCGTGAGAATTGTTTTCGAAAGACATGAGTCAAAGTTCCACGGGGAGTCGCATGACGACCGCGTCGATCGTCACCGAACCGCATAATCCGGAAACCGCTCTCTGCGTTGACCCGCGCCGAGCCTGCTCCCGACCAAAACCGTTGCGTCTCCCTGGGGCGGCCACCCCAACCTCCTTGTGGCGTGTGCCGCAATCGGCACACCGTGGCCCCAAGTGTCGGTGAGTATAACGCGTTGAGAAAAATCCTACCAGCGAAATTCCGACAGGATCGATGTGGAATTCTCATCCCGTCGGACAGCCTTCCTGACCCGCACGATTGAAGCCCTCCGAGAATTCGTCACAATTCAGTTGCCGCGGCGTGGTGCCGATTGTTGGTACCCGCTGGGCCGGCCGCCGTCACAATTTGAGTAGCTTTCTCCCCGGGACCGGACGTCAATCATGGCCAGTCCGGGGGCAAAAACCGTGCTGAAGAGATTCGTCACATGTGTTTGCTGGGTATTGGATTATGGCAATTCGATGAAATGCCCGTGCTGGTGCTGGCCAACCGCGAAGAATTCTATGCGCGGCCCACCGCGGGTCCCAGAATCTTCCCCCGCGAGGGGGAGATGCCCGCCTGGTTCGGGGGAATCGACCTGCTCGCCGGCGGGACCTGGCTGGGAGTCAACGAGTTCGGTCTGCTTGTCGCCGTGACGAACCGCAAGAAGCATTCGCCACCCGCGAACCCTCCGTCGCGCGGGCTGCTGTGTCGTACTCTGCTGACGTTTCGCGAAACCGCAAGCGCGGCGGCAACCGCGGAGCGCGAGCTGGGCGACAACAGGTACGCAGGGTGCAATCTGCTCATTGCGGATCGCGAGAGCGCCGTCGTCATCGAAGCGGCAGACGTCTTGAAATCGACACGGCTCGATCCGGGATTGCACCTCGTCGCCAATGGTGCGTTCGACGCACCGGACGATCCGCGAATCCATCGCGTTCGGAAGGAATTTGAACGTGTGCGGGGTCTGGGCGTCGAAGCATGGTTCGACGAGGCGCGGCGCGTCTGCCCGCTCACTGCCGAAGGAAGCGAGCCCCCCATCTGCCTGACCGGTGCCGACCGCGGGACTGTTTCGTCAACCGTTCTGGGGATCGCGCGCGATGCGGCGAGCTCCTCGCGTTACTGGTACGCCGCCGGTCCGCCGAACACGACACCGTACGAGGATTACAGCCCCTTGTTACGTGAGATGCTCGCCCATCCAGCAGATCAGGCTGTGCCTGACATCGAACCGCCTGATGATTCGCCTGCGCGCCGTGCCGTCAGGCAGAGCCTGACCTGCAGAATTAAGGATCGCGACGGCAGCACCCCGGCTGCTCCAGGCAGCCGGGGTGCTTTCGAAAACGAACCGGAAAACCGCCCCTACCGCATTCTGCTCCGCGGTCCCTGGCAATGCGAACCGCTGGCCCGGGCCGAGCGCGACGCCGCCGGGGCGCTCGTCTGGTCCACGACCGGCCTCCCACCCGCCGGGACCGTCCGCCTTCCCGCCACCTGGCAGGACCTGTTCGGCGACTTCCGCGGCCGGGTCCGTTTCCGGCGGCGCTTTCATCCCCCCTCCAACATCGAGCCCGGCGACCGGCTGTTCATTGTCTTCGATGGCTTTGGCGGTACAGGCCCCGTCTCGGTGAACGGGCACTACCTCGGAAAACTCGATACGGCTGCGGGAAACGCAACGTTCGACGTAACGGGCTTGTTGCAGGTCAACAACGAAATCGTCGTCGAATTGGAATTTGCCTCCTCCGCCGCTGATACTCCTCCGGGCGGACTCATTCGCCTCGTGGCTCTGGAGATCCATTCAA
>JBLMWR010000354.1:0-5344 GCA_050257335.1 Deltaproteobacteria bacterium
AAAGCGCGAGGGCAACGTGCTCCGCGAACTCGCAAAGAAATACCGTCTCAAGGCGTTTCAGTTCGAGCGCCCGGACGGGGCCGGCGAACTCAAGAGCCGGGCCGCTCTCGACGAGGCGATCGACCCGGCCGAATGGGCCGATCAGCTTTCGACGAACGGCAAGGTCACCGCGCTGGGACAGGCGCTGGAGGACCTGGCGTCGCGGCCATCGAGCGGCCAACTGGCAGGGCTCCTCGTCGTCAGCGATTTCGACCAGAATTCGGGCCCTCCCGCCGCCACAGCCGCCCGCAAGCTCGGGGTCCCGGTCTACACGCTCGGCGTGGGGGCCGAATCGGCCGTCGATCTGGCGGTGGACCTCGAGGCGCCGCTGCTGATGAAGAAAGCGGAGCGCACGACGCTCATCGCGACCCTCCGCTCGAATGGCCTCAACGGCAGCTCGATCATTGTCAAGCTTTCGGCCCGGCCGATTTCCGACGGAGGAACGGCGGGGATGGACAGCGAACCGATTGCCATCGACGAAGAGACCGTTCGCATCGAGCTTGCCGAGCAGCGCGTCGAGTTCCACTGGGCACCTTCCGAGACGGGGCGCTTTGTCGTCACCGCTTCGTGCGAGCCGCAGGCCGGCGAGCTTGTCACGCAGAACAACCGGGCCGAGCGCGAAGTCAATATCCGCGACGATTTCCTGCGGCTGATGTTCGTCGAATACGAACCGACGTGGGAATGGCGGTTCATCAAGGAGGTTTTTCACCGCGACAAGCTCGTCGGGCAACGCGGCTTCCGGACCTTTCTGCGGTCGGCCGACCCCAACGTCCGCCGCACGAACGAGCTGTTCCTTTCGACTCTCACTCCCAAGCGGAGCGACTTTTTTGCCAACGACGTGATCTTTCTGGGGGACATGCCTGCCTCGGCCCTCACCCCGCGCTTCTGCGAAATGACCCGGGAATTCGTGAACAAGTTCGGCGGAGGGCTGGTGGTCGTTTCCGGCCCGCGGTTCGGACCGGGGCAACTGGCCGGAACGGCCCTCGCCGACATCCTTCCCGTCATCGTCGACCCCGGCGCCAAACCGCGCGACGAGCGCAGTTTCGCGCTGCAATTGACCGAAATGGCCGGCGCTTATGATTTCATGCAACTGGGAGCCGATGAGCGCGAGAGCACGCTCGCCTGGAGCAACCTGAACGACTTGCCGTGGTATCAGCCGGTCGCGCGCCTGCATCCCCAGGGAGAGGCCCTGGCCGTGCACCCCAGTGACAAATGCGTGGATGGCATGAAACCGCAGCCGATCATCGCCTGCCGGAAATACGGCAAAGGGCAGGTCATCTACATCGGCTTCAACGAAACGTGGCGGCTGCGGCGGAAGTATGGCGAACTGTACTACCGGCAGTTCTGGGGGCAGATGATCCACCGGCTCGGGCTGTCGCACGCGCTCGGAAGCCAGAAACGCTTCGTCGTCCGAACCGACCGCCAGAAGTATCAGCCCGACGACAAGGTCGTCGTGACGGTCGAAGCCTGTAACGCCAACTACGAACCCCTCTCGGCAGACGACGTCCCCGAGCACGCGCTGACCGCGGAGCTGACCGCTCCCGGCGGAGTTTCCGGCGGGAAGCGGGCACAGGCTTTCCAGGTCCCGCAATTCCGCGAAGGGGTCTTCGAAACGCGGCTGAGCGTCGTCGTCCCGGGAGAACACCGGATTTCGGTCAAGGACCCGGTGACGGACGAACGCAGCGAGGTGTATTTTCAGGTCGCCGACGTGTCGGTCGAGCGCCGCAGCGCCGTCCGCAATACGCCGCTCGCGCGCGAAATCGCGCAGGCCACCGGCGGGGAGAGCTACGACCTGACGAACGTCTCCGGGCTGCTCAAAGACTTTCAGCCGCAGCCCCGAACCGAAAACTCGGTCCGCATCCTGACCTTGTGGGACAACTGGCTCGCCTTCGGCGTCATCGTCTTCCTCATGCTCGGGGAATGGCTCGTGCGGAACTTGACGAACCTTCCGTGATGCGCAAGCGCACCACGCCCAACAGCGCGGCCCTCGACTTGACGAATTGTATCTGAACGAAGAAGGAAAAAGACGAGTTGCCCACGAATTGGCACGAATGCCACGAATACGAAATACATTATGAAGCCAGGTTGTCCATTGGGCACGGAGTGCACGAAGCCATACTGTGTGACCGAAAAGGAAACGATAGGATCAACTCGCCCATTCGTGTTATCCGGGCCATTCGTGGGCCCCCGTAAAAACCAATGCCTGCCCAGGGCGTGCCCTGATTGTCAACTGGAGCCTCGCCAAGATTCCGTTTCGATGAATAACAACTCATTGTCCGGAGGTGACACAGCCCGCTCGATTTTTAACGAAACCAAATCGCACCGTCGTTTCAATCTCTCGTAGGATTGTGTGGGTATGCCGAGTAAAATCGCACCGTTGCATGTGCATCTGGCGGCCTTGAGGCGGCAGAGGTGGGGCTTGCGCGTGATGCGGGGGGCGATGGCGCTGGCCGTGCTGCTGCTTTTGGCGCTGGCTCTCGATTTTCTGGTCGACTGGCTGTTTGTCTTCTCGCGGCCGCAGCGGGGCCTGCTCCTGGCGGTCCTGGGATGCGTCGCGCTGTGGGGGTTCCGGCGATTCATCTGGCCGGCCGTCGTGGCCCGCGAAACCGACATCGACCTGGCCCTCCTCGTCGAACGCCAGCAGGGGATCGACAGCGACCTCGTCGCCGCCCTTCAGTTCGAATCCCCCCAGGCCCGCGCCTGGGGATCGGTCGAACTGGAAGAGGCCGTCGTCGACTACGTCGCGGAGTTCGGCAACAGCCTGAAGGTGAAGCGCGGCCTGGCCGGCACGGACATCCGCCGGACGGCTCTCGCGCTGGGGGCGACCGTCGGTGCGGTGTGCCTGACCGCCGCACTCTTTCCGAATCATGCCGCCGTGTTTCTGAACCGGCTCCTGCTCGGCTCGGCCCACTATCCGACCGACACGAGGATCACACGGATCACGGTCAATGGCGACGGGGTCGATCTGGCGAATCCCGGGGCCCGTCCGACGCGGGTCCCGTTCGGAGCGGTGGTCCGGTTCGAGGTCGAATCGAGCGGCGTTTTGCCCGACGCGGGAGAGATTCGCGTGATCGCCAGAACCGGGGGGGCTGCCACGACCCTGATCCTCGCCCCTTCGGAACAGTCATCCGACACGATGAAGGCGTCTGCGGGACAGGAGTCAACAACAGGTGAGAGCGGCGGCGCGAAACCGGCAGCGAGCGGCGAGCGCGGCGTATACACGGCGGATCTCGCCCGGCTCGTTGAAGAGATTTCGTACCAGGTCTTTCTCGGGGACGCGTGGACCGAGCCGGCGTCGATTCAGGTGATCTCGCCCCCCGTCGTCTCGCTGGAGCTCAACCACACGCCGCCCGCTTACGCGGCCCGCGCGGCCGCGCCGCGCGCCTCGGCCAGTTCGCGTCAGCTTTCGGTGATCGAAGGCTCGCAGGTGGCGCTCACCATCCGCTGCGGAAACAAGCCGCTGGCGAAAGTCGAGCTGGTGACCGGAGAAGCGCGTTATCGGCTCGAGCCGCACGATCCGGAGAAGCACGTCTGGAAGCTGCCGGCGACGGGGACTCCTCTGTCGCGGGTGACCGGGCCGGTTCCGTTCGAAGTCGAAGCCGTTGACGACGACGGGCTTTCCCCCGACCAGCCACTGCGGGGGCACATCCGCATTGAGGCCGACCGCCCGCCGCGCATTGCCGCCGCCGTCGTCACCGAAAAGGTCCTTCCCGCCGCGCGCCCGGGCATCGCCTGGGGCGCCGCCGACGATTACGGTCTGGCCGAGGTCCGGCTCCTCGGTCAAGTCACCCGCCAGAACGGCGAGATCGAGCAGACGATTGACGTGGTACAGAAGGTTCCCGCGCAGGAACAGCCGCAGACGGCGCTGCGGGGACGGTACGTTCTCGACCTGGCGCCGTTGTCGCTCTCCCGGGGGGATCAGGTGCGCGTTACACTGGAAGCAGTCGATTACCGGGACGAGCAACCGGGGATGACGGCGCAGAGCGAACCGGTCGTTTTTCAGGTCACCGACGAAAGCGGGATTCTCGCCGGACTGATCGAAGCCGACCAGAAATCCGCGCGGCAGTTGGATCAGATCATTCAACGTCAACTCGGGATTGGAGAACCGCGCTGATGAAAAGGAATTGCAAATTGAAAATTGTAAATTGCAAATTGAAAATTGACGGACATAACGCTGCGGCGATCGTGCCCCAGCAGGGGCGCGTCCTTCGATTTAAGATTTTCAATTTTCATTTTTCGATTTTCAATTTCCTCCTCCTTGCCGCGGTCGTCGCCGGCACCGCCACGCCGGCCCGCGCCGGCGCCACCCCCGCCCGGCGGCGCCACCAGGACGCGCAGGAACGGGCCCGCGAAATGGCCCGCCAGCTCGTCACCGGCATCCTCGAGATCCAGTTGCAGCAGCTTGATGAGAACGGCCTGAAAGAGCTGCCCCTGTACCGCGAGATCGCCGGCATGAAAAAGAACATCGGCGCTCTCGTCGACAAAGAAATGGAGAAGGCCGTCGAGCTGCTCGTGAAGGCCCAGCGCGGCAGCGAAGCCGAGCGCGAAGAGAACTTCCGGCAGGCCCGCAAGATGATCCGCGACATCGTCATGCGGCTTTCGGCCGAGCGCCAGAACCTGCTGCGGCGGCTGAAATCGGCCGAGCTCAGCGCCCAGGTGAAGCGGCTTATCGAGCTGCAGTCAAAAACCCTGCAGGCGACCCGGACGCTGCCCGATCAACCCCCTGCCCGGCAGGAAGCGATCGCTCTGGCCGCCATCGAAGACCAGGGAGACGTCAAGCAGCTCTTCCTGCAGCTCGTCGATATGCTTTCAGACGTCAGCGGCTGGGGCGGGCCTCTGGGCGCCGCGGCAGCCGATGGCCTGCGGATCCTGCAGGCGGCATCGGTGGGCAAAGAACTCGATTCGGCGGGCAACCTGCTCGACGCCTTGCGCTACGCCGAGGCCGCCAGAAGCCAGCAACTGGTCATCAAAGGCCTGCGGCTGCTGCTCGAAAAACTGGAAGACACTCAGGGGCTTCTGGGGGCAGACCGGCAGACCGCCCTGGCGCTGGCCCGCGAAATCGCCGACAGGCAGCAGAAGCTCCGCGACGAAACCCGCGCGGCCGACCTTGCCGCCCCCGACGCCGAGCGCCTCGTCGAACGCCAGGCCGATGTCCGCAAGGACCTGAACGAACTCGCCGAAGCGATCGGCACGTTCCCCGCCGCCGAGCCGCTTCTCGAGCAGGCCAAACTCGCCGCCTACGACGCCACCGGCCGGCTGTTCGACAACAAGAAGGACGAAGCCCTCGCCGAGCAGGGAAAGGTCC
>JBLMWR010000355.1:0-4280 GCA_050257335.1 Deltaproteobacteria bacterium
CGTATCGCGCGGTGCTGGCGATTTACGCGATCCCGGTTGTGTGGACGGCGGCGCTGGTGGGGCTGGCGGTTTATTCCTCGTGGCTGTTCGATCACTCGGCCGGCCAGCAGCGCATCGAAAATGTACTGGAGATCCTCAATGAAGGGATTTACGTGTATCTCGGGATTGCCGCCGCGTACTTCATCGCCACGCTGCTGGCGGTCGCCAACAGCTTTTTTACGACGCGCAACCCGATTCTGCACAACCAGGTGAAATGGATTCTATGGGCAGCGGTCGTGGCCACGATACCGGTCGGGTACAGCCTGTCGCTGGCGTATTTCCAGAAGGAAAAATTCGCCCTGGGGGCGGCGAGTTTTCCGATGTTCACGGCAAGCCTGCTGTTCATGCTGGCCTATGCGGTCGGCATCGCCCGCTTCAAACTGATGCTGGTCGATGAGATTCTTTCTCGCGGAATGCTGTATTACATCCAGAGCCTGGCGGTCACCATCGGATTCAGCCTGGCGATCGCCTCGGGCAGCCTGGCGGCCGTGTACCAGCCCGTGCACATGGCGCGGCAAGCCCCGGTTATCATCGCCCTGGTCGTAGTGGGAGTGCTGCTCCTGAACTGGTCGCGCGACCGGTTGCAGCGGTTGATCGACCGCAAGTTCTTCCGCGAGAAATTTCAGCTCGACAAGGCCCTGCAGCGGATGAGCCAGTCGTCGGGGAGTCTCGCCGACCCAACCGCTCTCGCCGAACGGATGCTGGGATCATGCCGCGATCTGCTCGGTGTCGACCGGGCCGCTTTGTATCTGCGGGATACGGGGACGGGGGGTTTTCGGCTGATCGCCGCCGAGGGAATCGGCCAGGCCCCGCTCGCATTCGCGTCCGACGCGGAACTGCTGGGCCTGTTGCACGAAGACGCGAACCTGCGGCGGCTCGATTCGGAAGACGACGAAACACCGTCGCAGCTCCTGCTGCAGCAGCTTGACGTCGAGTTGGTGCACGCCCTGGAAGTCGACGGGCACCTCGCCGGAGCACTGATGCTCGGCGCCAAGCGCAATGGAACGCAGTACACCGCCGAAGACCTGGCGCTATTGACGTCGCTGGGGCAGATCACCAGCGTGGCCCTGCACTCGGCCCGCGTGCACCAGGCCGTGGCGCGCCTCAACGACGAGTTGCAGCTGAAGGTCGAGAAGATCGCCGAGCAGCAGCGGCTGATTTCCATGTTGCAATCCGAAATTACGTCGCGGCAGCAGGTCGAGGCGCCGGCGGAGGCCGTTCCGTTCCGGCGCGATTTCATCAAAGGGAACAGTCCCGCCATCGCCCGCGTGCTGGAAACGGTCCGCAAGGTGTCGGGAAGCCAGTCGTCGGTGCTCATTCGCGGGGAAAGCGGGACGGGCAAGGAACTGCTGGCGATGGCGCTGCACGATAACAGCCCGCGGCGTCACGGCCCGATGGTGAGCGTGCACTGCGGCGCCCTGTCGGCCGGGCTGCTGGAGAGCGAGCTGTTCGGGCACGTGAAGGGGGCTTTCACCGGGGCCCACCGCGACAAAATGGGGCGGTTCGAAATGGCCAACGGGGGGACGCTGTTTCTCGATGAGATCGGCGACATTTCCCTGGAGACGCAGATCAAGCTGTTGCGTGTGCTGCAGCAGCGCGAATTCGAGCCCGTGGGGGGGACCCGGACGGTGCAGGTGGATGTGCGGCTCATCGCCGCCACGCACCAGAACCTCGAGCAGCTCATTTCCGAGGGGAAATTCCGCGAGGATCTGTACTATCGCCTGAACGTCATCAGCATCGCCCTGCCGCCGCTGCGGGAACGGGCCGAGGACATCATCGAACTGGCCCTGTATTTTCTGAACCGGGCCGCGGAACGGGCGGGCAAGCGCATTTCACACCTGGACGACGACGTCATCAGCGCGCTGAAGCGGTATTCATGGCCGGGCAATATCCGCGAGCTCGAAAACGCCATTGAGCGGGCCGTGGTCATGGCGGAAGGGCCGGCGATCACCCTCCACGACCTGCCCGCCGTGATCGTCGCTTCCACGGCTCACCCTGTGCAGGTTCTCGAAGCCAAACCGCTGCGTCTGGAGCCGCCGCGGAGCAGTCGGCCCGAGAGACGTTCGTCGCCGGCGGGGCCGGTCGAGAAATATGCCGCCGAACTCCCGGGCGAGAGGCAGTCGCTCGTGGACGCTCTGGCCAGGGCGAACGGAAACAAAGCCGAGGCGGCGCGGTTCCTGGGGATTCCCCGGAGCACGCTGTTCAGCCGGCTGAAGAAACTCGGGATGGAGTAGTCGCCCGGATCTCCGAGGCCGTACGTCGTCGTCGATCGGGCAAACCGCCGAATAGCCCGCCGTTCGATCACCCCGGTGCGATCGTCAGGGGCCGACGGGCATGGAAGCCCATCCTGTGGAAACCCGCCTGAAGCCGGCACTACGAACGCGCCACAGGATGCTTCAGCGACAGCCAGGCGCCGTTCTGTTTGCTGCTGGCCACGCACTGTTGAATGAAATTCATTCCGTCCACGCCGTCGGCCACGTTGGGATAAATCGTGTCGGTGGCCGAAAATCTCTCGCCGCAGGCGCGCTTCACGATGTCGTCGTACGCGGCGCGATAGACGTTGGCGAAGGCCTCGAAGAAGGCTTCGGGGTGGCCCGCCGGAAGCCGGCAGGCGGCTTTGCCTGACTCGTTGATGTGGGGGGCGTTGGGATCGCGCGTGTACAGAGCATGCGGTTGTCCGTTGCGGCGGACGATCATCACATTCGGTTCCTCCTGCCGCCAGGCAACCGCTCCCTTCGTCCCGTCGATTTCGATGAAGAGGTCGTTTTCGCGGCCGTGTGAAATCTGGCTGGCCGTGACGGTTCCGAGGGCGCCGTTGGCGAAGCGGATGACGGCATGGCCATAGTCGTCCAGTTGCCGCCCTGGTTCGAAGATCTTGAGGTTGCACGACACCTGGTCCGGGATCAGACCGGTCATGTAGCGGGCGAGATTGTAGGCATGGGTGGCGATGTCGCCGAAGCAGCCCGCGGCCCCCGATCTGGCAGGGTCGGTGCGCCACGAGGCCTGTTTCTGTCCTCCGGTTTCCAGCCGCGACCGCAGCCACCCCTGAATGTAGTTCGAGCGCACCGCCTGAATCTCCCCCAGCTCTCCCGCGAGGATCATCTGCCGGGCCTGGCGCACCAGCGGATACCCCGTATAATTGTGGGTCAGGGCGAAGACGCAGCCCGACCGATTGACGATCTCGTGCAGCTCCTCGGCCTGTTTGAGGTCGAACGTCATCGGCTTGTCGCAGATGACGTTGAATCCCGCATCGAGCGCGGCTTTGGCGATCGGAAAATGCGTGTGGTTCGGCGTGGCGACGGTAACGAAGTCGACGCGCCTGTCGGCCGGAAGCGATTTTTCCTTTTCGATTAATTCGGCGACCGAGCCATAGGCCCGCTCCGCGGGGATATCATAATCGGGAGCCGAGGCGCGGGCCTTGGCAGGGTCGGATGACAGGGCGCCGGCGACGAGGAGGGCGCGGTTGTCGAGGATTGCGGCGGTCGCATGGACCCGGCCGATAAACGCCCCTTGTCCCCCTCCCACAAGGGCCATCCGCAGTTTCCGGTTCAGCTTGCCGTTGGTCGCCATGATGCACATCTCCTGACTGGGGAACGCTTTGAAGGCCGTTTCGGAAAGAAGGGACTGGCTCCAGGCCGAACAAGATTTTACCCCGAAAAAAGCTCGCCCCGCTCGGCGCCTGTCCTCTTTATCAGCACGGATTTTTCCGAGAATACCCCCGCCGATCTTCAAAAACAACCGATGGTTTTTCGGCATATTCCTTTGGGCGGGCCCCTTTTTTCAATCTAGCCGCCGTTCCCCGAAATGGATACATTATTGACAGTCACTCTCTCGACGCAGGATGTACGATTCGAACCTCAGCGGCGGACCCGCCGCAGATTCCAACAGGGCGGTGTCACGGCCGCATCGCGGCCCATTTTTAAGCAAGGAGTTTCCCATGCGCAATGTGATGGCAGCAAATCGCGTGGCGTGGCTTGCCTGCGGCCTGGTCGCCGGTCTGGCAATCGCTTACTTCTGGCCCCACGAGCCGGCGTATGCGACCACCGCCGACCGCGATACCCAGTTCTCGATGGTCACCTGTCAGGTCGGTGTGAACGCCGCGGGGATTCAGGATGCGATGGATGCCGTGTTCATCCTTGATTTTCTGACCGGGCAGCTCAAGGGAGCGGCGATCAACCGACAGGTCGGCAAATTCGCGTCCTTCTATTTCCGTGACCTGGCCAAGGACTTCGACGTCGATC
>JBLMWR010000356.1:0-3953 GCA_050257335.1 Deltaproteobacteria bacterium
TTGAGGCGCCGGCGTCGCGATTTCTGCCGCGTCGAGGCGGGGAGCTTTTGCCACACGGGCGCGGCGACGATCTTCCGCACGAACCGCGGCAGGCGGTCAAATTCCTGCGCCAGTTGAACGGCCCGGTAGCGCTCGTAACCGGCGAACAGCTCGTCGCCCCCGTCTCCCGACAGCGCCACGGTGACGTGCCGGCGAGTCATTTCCGAAAGATACATCATGGGGATCGCCGAGCTGTCGGCGAACGGCTCGTCATAGTGCCAGATCAGCTTCGGCAAAATCTGCAGGGCCGAGGGTTCGATCACCTGCTCGTGGTGCTCGGTCCCGAGATGCTCGGCCGCGAGCCGGGCGTAGGCGCGCTCGTCGAAGGCCTTGACCGGAAAACCGATCGAAAACGTCTTGACGGGGCGCTCAGACAGTTGCTGCATCAACCCGGCGATGATCGTCGAATCGATCCCCCCCGAGAGAAAGGCCCCCAGCGGCACGTCGCTGCGCATCCGCAAACGAACCGCCTCCGTCAGCGTCTCGCGCAATCGCTGACGCGCCTGCGACTGCGTCAATTCGCTCCCGCCGTTTGCTTGCGGTTTCGCGAACCTCGGCTCCCAGTATCTCTCGATCTGCAGTTTTCCGTCCCGATAAATCCCCCAGTGGGCCGGCGGCAACTTGTTGAATCCGTCGAGAATCGAATGCGGATGCGGCACGTACTGATACGTGAGATACTCGCTGAGCGCAGCATGGTTCAATTCGCGCGGGACGCCCGGAACCTCCAGAAGTGCCTTGAGTTCGCTGGCGAACAGCAGCCGCTCGCGTTCGAGGCGATAGACGAGCGGCTTTTTTCCCAGCCGGTCGCGCGCGAGAAACAACTGCTTCTGCCGGTCATCCCACAGGGCGAACGCGAACATTCCGCGAAGGAATTTCACGCATTCGGGCCCATGCTGCTCGTAGAGATGCACGATCGTTTCGGTGTCGCTGGATGTGCGAAAGCGGTGCCCCTGCCGCTCCAGCTCCGGTTGCAGCTCGCGGTAGTTGTAGATCTCGCCGTTGAAGGCGATCCAGACCGTGCCGTCCTCGTTGGCCAGCGGCTGATGCCCGCCGGCCAGATCGATGATGGACAGCCGTCGGTGCCCAAGGGCTGCGCCGGGGGCGCCGGGCGTCTGGCGTTCGGCGGGGGAGTTCGCAGCGCGCGGCAGATCGCATCCGGCGCCGCGGGGCGCAATGACCGAATGGTAGTAACCTGCGTCGTCCGGCCCGCGATGCGCGAGCGCGGTCGTCATCCGTTCGAGGATCACAGGATCCAGCGGCGGTCCCCCGGCGACCCAGGCGGCGCCCGTTATTCCGCACATCGGACCGCCTCTTGATAGAGTCGCGCGTATTCCTCCACCATCTTCTCGACGCTGAAATGGGTCGCGATCCGTTCCCGACCGGCATCCCCCAGTTGCCGGGCCAGCGCCGGGTTGAGGAGGATTCGCTCGGCCAGTTGCGCGAACGCCACGCGGTCGCCGACCGGCGCCAGGCATCCGGTCTGGCCATCGACCACCAGCTCGCGATTGGGAGGAATGTCGCTGGCAACGATGGGCAGCCCGGCCGCCATGGCTTCCATGATGCTGTTCGACAGCCCCTCGAAGTCGCTGGCGAGCCAGAAGACGTCGAGCGCAGGGAGCAGCCGTGTCGCGTCGTCGCGGTGCCCCACGAATTTTACGCGCCGGCTGATTTCCAGGCTTTGGGTGAAGTTTTCGAGTTTCGCCCGTTCGGGCCCGTCCCCGATGATGACGAAGACGACGTCGCCGTGCATGACGCGAATCAGCTCAAAGGCCCAGATCAGGTCCATCACCCGTTTCTGGCGGGCGAGACGGCCGACGAAACCGACAACATGAGTCTCCGGCGGAATCCCCAGTTCGCGGCGGATGGTCTCGCGCGCATCGGGGGGAAAGGAGAGCAGATCGATGCCGTTGTGGACAACCGCGAGCTTCTCCGCCGGCACGCCCAGATCGCGGTAAAAATCGGCGACGCTTCGGGAATTCCCCACCAGCCGCGTCGTGCGGCCGACGAGCTTCCGGTCGAGCCAGAGCTGCCAGCCCGCTTTCCACGAATCGACGCAGCGCTCGGATACGACGACCGGAAACGGCGGCCGTCGTCCGGCCGCCAGTCGTCCGTACGCGTTGGCGGCGAAGAGCCACGTGTGCAGCACGTCTGGCCGAACCTCTTTCATCAGCCTCCGCAACCGCCAGAAGGCGATGGGGTCGCATTTGAGGCGTTTGTTGAGGACCGTCACGGGAATGCCCGCGGCCTCGAGGTCGGCGGCGTACGGCCCCAGCCGGGTCAATGCCGCGACGTGGCCGGCGAACGCCGACCGCGGCAGATGCGTCGCCAGCAGCATGAGCTGCTTTTCGGCTCCGGAGCGGTCGAGCGTGGGAATCAGGAAGAGGAGCTTGATCACGCGGCAGATCGTATTCGATTCGCCGATTTGGGAAAAGCGGGGTTGTCGGCCTTGCCTTCAATACGCCCTGCACGGCATCATCCGGGAGGGAAATGCGACAATTTGCCGTTACGTGGCGAGGCGCAACCGGGTCCCGCCGTTCTCGATTTTTTGATGTGGCCGATCTCCTGACCGAGCCACTGAGCATGACCGCAGGTCTCCCGGAAGTGGGAAGACCTGCGGTCGAGCTCTCGGCGGGGGCCGGAGGCCCGCGCCGAACAGAGGAGGAACGCTTGCATGTTCACCCATTTCAACAATTCGCGTCTCGAGCTCGTCCAGGGGGACATCACGGCCCAGCAGGTCGACGCGATCGTCAATGCCGCCAACTCGGCCCTGGCCGGGGGGGGCGGCGTTGATGGGGCCATTCATCGCGCCGCCGGCCCAATCCTCATGCAGCAGACCCGCGAGCGGTATCCGCAAGGCTGTCCGACGGGGCACGCCGTGGCCACCGATGCCGGTAAGCTGAAGGCCCGGCACGTGTTTCACGCCGTGGGCCCTGTCTGGCGGGGAGGAAGCGCAAATGAAGCCGCTCTGCTCGCCTCGGCGTATCGCCGCTGCCTGGAACTGGCGGTCGAGCACGCCTGCGCCAGCGTGGCGTTTCCCGCGATCAGCACGGGGGTGTACGGTTACCCGAAGGATCTGGCTGCCGAAGTGTCGTTGACGACGGCCCGCGACTTCCTCTTGCAGCAGGGAAAACCGGCGCTGGTCCGGTTTGTGCTGTTCGACGGCGGCACGTTCGGCGCGTTCGCCCGCGTCTTGGAGGGGATGTCCCAGCCTTGACGACGCCCGTCATCCGGACCTACGCCGCCTCCGACGGATATCGCCTGCAGTACCGGCACTGGGAGCCACCCGGCCCGCGCCGCGCAACGGTCGTGGCCCTGCAGGGCATTCAGAGTCACTCGGGCTGGTTCACGTATTCGAGCGGACGACTCGCCGAGGCGGGCTTCGAGGTCTGCTTTCTCGACCGCCGCGGGTCGGGAATGAACGATCCGGCGCGGGGCCATGTCGGTCATTATGGGCGGCTCGTGAGCGACGTCGTGGAGTTCCTGGAGGAGGTTCGCAGCCGCAGACCGACACGTGCTCCCGTGATCCTGCTGGGCGTCAGTTGGGGAGGGAAGCTGGCCACCGTTACCGCGGCCCGGCGCCCGGATCTGATCGACGGTCTGGCGCTCCTCTATCCCGGTCTGCAGGCCCGCGTCCGCCCGCGCTGGGACCAGAACCTGCGGCTGAGTCTGGCGGAGCGGCTGGGGATTCGCGAAAAGCGCATCCGTGTTCCGCTGGATGACGCCGCACTTTTCACCGGCGAACTGCGCTGGCAGGAAATGATCCGCAGCGATCCCCTGGCGCTGCATGACGTGACCGTGTCGTTCCTGCTGGCCAATCGCGATCTTGACCGGCAGTTGCCGTCGTGTCCAGCGGCGATCCGTTGCCCCGTTCTGGCGATGCTGGCGGGCAGGGATGAAATCATCGACAACGCGGC
>JBLMWR010000357.1:0-4300 GCA_050257335.1 Deltaproteobacteria bacterium
GGGAGGGAAGCATGCTTCGTAAACTCGCACTTCCGCTGCTGGCGGCGGGCCTTTTGATCGTCGCTTTTGCCCATGCCATTTACGTCCAGCAGCCGGAACCCGATCCCCCCCCGCCCGTCCCTCCGCCGGTCACTCCGTTCGGCAACACCGTGGCGGGGACCGGGATGGTCGAACCCTCGAACGAGGCCAGCACCAACTCGTGGATCGCGGTCGGCTCGCAACTGTCGGGCGTCGTCACGAACATCCCGGTCCATATCGGGCAGACGGTGGAGGCCGGCGATCTGCTCTTCGAGCTCGACAAGCGCGCTACCGAGGCTGAGCTGGCGGCTCGCAAGGCTGCGCTGCTGGCGGCAGAAGAGCAGTTGCGGAAGCTGAATCTTCAGCCGCGGCCCGAAGAAGTTCCGCCCCTCGAGGCGCAGGTCGAAGCGGCTGAGGCCGTATTGCAGCAGACGAAGGATCAGCGCGACCGGGACAAGAAACTGTTCGAGAAGGGGGGGGTCTCGCCCGAGGAAATGGTGCGGGCGGAACAGGCCTGGCTGACGGCCCGCGCCCAGGCGGCGCTGGCGAAGGCCAACCTGGCGCTGCTCAAGGCCGGGGCCTGGGAACCCGACAAGGCCATTGCCGACGCCAACGTGAAAGTCGCCCGGGCGCAGCTCGAACAGACCGAAACGACGCTGGCGCTTCAGGAAATCCGGGCGCCGGTGGAGGGCACGATCCTGCAGATCAACATTCGCCCCGGCGAATTCGTCTCGACCATGGGGACACAGACGCAGCCCCTGATCCTCATGGGGAGACTCGACCCGATCCACGTGCGCGTCAACGTCGACGAGGAGGACATTCCACGGCTCAAACTCAATGCGCCCGCGAAGGCGAAGATCCGCGGCGACGCCACCCAGGAGGAGGTGCCGATGACGTTCGTCCGCCTGGAGCCGTACGTCGTTCCCAAGATGTCGCTCACGGGAATCAACGTCGAGCGCGTCGATACGCGGGTGGTGCAACTGATTTATGCCATCGATCCCCGGCACAAGCTGGTCCGCGACAAGAAGATCCTGGTCGGTCAGCTCGTGGATGTCTTCATCGACACGGGTCCGTGAGGCGGAGCCGGAGTAAAACCGCAGGAAAAGAAAAAAAGCGAAGAGTGGGCTATTGACAGCCGCGCATCAGCGTGTTAAAAGAGTCGCAATGCATGTGCCCGCGAGGGGCGCATGTTTACCAGGCTAAGATGGCCCTTCTGCACCGTGTGCGTGCCGAAGGGTTTTTTGTTTGGCTATGACAGCCCCTGTCGCGCGGTCCGAGCGCGATTCAGGGGTTTTTTTTATTTTCCGAAGCGAAAGGACGGCCGCCATGATCGTGGAATTCAGCATTCGACCGGTGCGACACCCGTCCGGGGAAGCGGACGTGACCGAAAAGATCGAGACCGTGGAGCGCGGGGAGGCCGGGAGCAGGCCGCGGTCGATGAACGCTTCGATCGAAGGCTCCTGGGACCAGGTCATGTCGGTGATTCGAGGGTGCCACCAGGCCCACGCGGGGGACCATCCCCGCGTCGTTACCACGATTGTTGTCGTGGACGACAACCTGAACGGCCACAGCCCCGCCTGGCCGCGATTTCTGCAGGAAGCGGTGCTTCCCGCCGACGTCCAGGTCGGGCATCCTTCGCGGCCGGTGCGGAGGATCCCCGTCGATATCCACTAGAACTGTTTCAGAGGCAACCCTTCCGTTTTTCGTCAAACCCTTGAAGAAGGAGAAACGCCATGACCACTGCCATCACTCCCCAGACTTCCGGCAAGCCGCATTCGCTGATGACGCCGTTCCGTGCGCTGCGCGACGAATTCGATGAATTGTTCAACCGCCTGTCGTCCGACTGGGACGGCGGGAAGTGGCTGACGAAGGAATTCAGCCCCGCCTGCGACCTTTCGGAAACCGCCGACGCCTTCCAGATCCGCATGGACGTCCCGGGAATCAAGCCCGAAGACATCACCGTCCAAGTGACGGGAGATTCGGTGCAGATCAGCGGCGAGCGGAAGGAGGAAAAGGAGGAAAAAGGGAAGACTTATCACCGCTTGGAACGTCGCAGCGGCTCGTTTTCGCAGATGCTGCGGCTCCCCACTCCCGTCAATGAAGACAAAGTTCAGGCGGAGTTCAGCGACGGCGTTCTGACGGTCACGCTGCCGAAAACGGAAGCGACGAAGGTCAAGACGGTGAAGGTCAAGAGCAATGGAAACAGGTGATGTACGGCCCGGGTCGGTACTGCGCGGCGGTCTCCTGCTGGGGGAGGCCGCCGAACCGACTGCAGCCCGATTGGCAATGTTTGATTCCTCCCCTGCCGGCGTACGACTGACATCAGTCTGCCGCACGAACGAAAGACCCGGAACCATGCTCGACAACACGCTGGACACGTCAGCCCGCCAGTCTTCCCGGACGGGCCATATCGAGGCCGGAGAGAGACCGAGCCCGGCGCACGCGAAGGGGGTGGCCGAGCGCGCCGCTTCCGAGCGGATACTGGCCGAATCGGTTGCACAGGCGCTCATCGCCACCGGCTACTCGGCGCTGCGTGACATCGAAATTGAAATCTGCAACGGCATCGCCGTGCTCTGGGGCTGCGTCCCCACGTATCACCAGAAGCAAATGGCCCAGGCGGTGGCTCAAAAGGTGGACGGCGTTCGCGGGATTGCCAATGGGGTCGAAGTTTTTTGCTGCCGGTGAGGGGCCACGGAAGGCATGGTCGTACCACCCCCGCAACCATTTCCTGATTGTCAAGGAGTCGAACAATGGACATGAATCGCAGCAAAGCCGCGAAGCGGGCCACTGTGGCGGCTCTCGTGGCGCTCGCGTTTGGCGGCGGCGCCCTGTTTCAGCGACATCCGGAACTGCGAGCCCGCGACGGAACCGCGGCCGGTCAGGCGACGCCGGGCAAGTCGAGCGCCCACGACGTGTCGGCGGCCTTTCGCCGCGCCGCCCGCGGGGCGCTGCCGGGAATTGTATCGATCGAGACCCGCGGAAAGGCCCCCGCGCGGACGGAAGGAGGCGGCGAAAACGGCGAATGGCCGTTCGGAGATCTGTTCCGCAACGAACCGGGCCTGCGTGAGTTCTTCCGCAAGCGGTCCCCCGCCACCATGCCACGGACGGAGGGCCGCGCCTCGGGGTTCATTATCGATCGGAACGGGGTCATTCTCACCAACAACCACGTCGTCGCCGATGCCGAGCAGGTCAAGGTGAAACTTTCGGACGGGCGCGAATATGTCGCCACGGGCATCAAGGGGGATCCGCGCACCGATGTGGCCATTCTGCGAATCAAGGCGGAAGGGGAACTCACGCCGTTGCGGCTGGGGGACAGCGACGCGATCGACATCGGGGACTGGGTGCTGGCGGTCGGCAGCCCGTTCGGCCTCGATCTCACGGTGACGGCCGGCATCATCAGCGCCAAGGGACGCGGGATGGGGCTTACCGAGCGCGAAGATTTTCTTCAGACCGATGCCGCCATCAACCCCGGAAACAGCGGGGGCCCGCTGATCAATCTCGAAGGCGAGGTGGTCGGAATGAACTCGGCGATCGCAACGCGCAGCGGCGGCTACGAGGGCATATGATTTGCCGTTCCCATCAACCTTGCCAGCTGGGTCGCCGAGCAGTTGGAGTCGAAAGGATCGGTCACCCGGGCCTACCTGGGAGTGATGGTGCAGCCGGTGGATCAGGAGCTGGCCCGGCAGTTCAAAGTGCCCGTCGGTCAGGGAGTGGTCGTTTCGCAGGTGACTCCCGGTTCTCCGGCGGCAGGAGCGAAACTGGAACCCGGAGACGTGATTCTGCGGCTCGACGGCAAAGAAGTGCACGGTCCCCGCGAACTGCAGGGGGTCGTCGAACGGCTTCGCGGCGGACGCAAATATCCGCTCGTCCTTGTGCGCAACGGAAAAGAGCAGCAGATCGAGGTCGAAGTCAGGGAAATGCCGCGGGAATTCACCCTCGCGCCGACGCGCGAATCCCGGCCGCCGGAGGAGTCGGAAGCCGGCAAGTTCGACGACCTGGGGATCGAAGTGGCCGACCTGACGGCGGAAGCCGCCCGGCAGCTCGGCTACAAAGAAGCCGCCGGCGTGGCGATCACGGCCGTCAACCCCGACAGCCCGGCCGCGGTCGCCGGTCTGCACGAGGGGATGCTGATTGAAAAGGTGGGCCAGCGGCGGGTGACGACGGTCGCCGAATTCCGCGAGGCCCTCAAGGGGGCCTCGCTCGAACAGGGCGTGCTGCTGCTGATGCGCAGCCAGCGCGGGACGCAGTTCGTGGTGTTGCGCAAGGGAGCTTTGTGACGTGG
>JBLMWR010000358.1:0-2828 GCA_050257335.1 Deltaproteobacteria bacterium
GGCCCGTTCTATCGACGGCTGTTTCGTTGGGTGGTTCATCCCGCCGTAAGCCGGTTTGTCTGCAATTCCGCCTTCGTCCTCAACGCGCTTCTTGCGCACGGGATCCCCCAAGCGAAAACCACGGTCATTTACAACACGCTCGCGGCGGACCGCCGGGCCGCGGCCGACGGCCAATTACATGAGCCGGACAAGATAATCTACGTGGGGCAAGTCATCCCCGAACAGAACGTCCACCTTCTCCTCGACGCCGTGCAGGAATTACGGCAGCGGGGGTTCCAGGTCCGCCTTGAAATCGTCGGCCCGATGACCGGTTGGGAGGCTCCGCAGTACGAGGGGTATCGCGAACGGCTGCTGGCGCAAGCGGGCGATCCTGACCTGGCCGGTTGCGTGCAATTCGTGGGACAGCGCGACGACGTCTCCAAGAGGATGGCATCTGCGGCGGTGCACGTATGCCCCTCGGAGATGCCCGAAGGCTGCCCGAACGTCGTGCTGGAGGCCAAGCAGGCGGGCGTGCCGACGGTCGCCTTCACGCTCGGCCCGTTTCCCGAACTCATCAAGCACGGGGAGAACGGATGGCTATGCCCGCAGGCGAGCAGCTCCTCGCTGGCCGAGGGGATCGCCGCGCTCATCTCCGATCCCGATTTGCGGCGACGGGCCGGCGAGCGCGCCCGCGAGTCGCTGCGGGAGTTCAGTCGCGAGCGGTTCGCGGCGCAGTGGTGGTCGACGATCGCCGGAAATGCCGCCTTGCCGTGATGTGGTACTGCCCATGGAGTCTTTCATGCCTTACCATGCTGGGACGACTGCAATCAATGGACTGGGACGGGATGCAGCCTTGCGCGACCCGGCCGGCCTGGAAAAAGAGAGTCGGCCGAGCCTGCCTCTGGGCCGCGACCGGTCGGGCCAGGTTGCAGTCTTGGTGATGCTCGGTGCGGGAGGGCTTGGCGCCTTGGCCGGGGACTGGCTCGCGGGCGCGGGCATCCTGCTGCTCTGGCTCGCCGTGCGACTTCTGCGAAGCCGCGAAGGCCCGCCCGTCCTGGTTTACGCGTTTGCGTTTCAATGGCTTCAGGTCGTCGCGGGAGTCGTCTACTGCGGAATCTTCAACCGGCAGTTGCGGCCGTCGCTTCAATGCGACTACCGGCCCATGGTGCTGCTCGGGCTGGTCAGCCTGCTTGTCCTGTTGTTCGGCCTGGCTGCGGGCAGGCGCTGGGCGCAGGGCCGCCGCGTGGCGAGGGAACGGCCGCTTTTCGCGTTCGGGCTTGGCAGTCTCCTTCTCGCATACGTCGCCTCGGTCGTTGCGGCCCAGGTTGTCCTGACGCTAGGGTGGTCGTACGCCCGCTTCGCGCAGGCAGCGGTTGCGCTGTCTCAAATCCGGTACCTCTTTCTCTACTTGGTTCTGCGGCGGCTGTTCGTAGAGCGGCATGACGCCTTTTCCTTTGTCGTCATAGCGGTTTTCGAGATTGCATTTGGATTCACCTCCTACTTTGCAGGGTTTCGCGAGGCAATCATGCTCGCCCTGCTGGCCGCGGTGGAACGGTTTGACCCCCGACGGCCGGCCCATTGGCGCTGGGTCGCGGCGATCGGAATAGTCCTCGGCGCGTGCGGACTGGTTTGGACGGGAGTGAAGGGCCAGTACCGGGCCGAGTGGAAGAACGCTCAATTCGGCGAGTCCCGCCTGGCTCGCCTGAGCCGTATCATAGACCTCTCCCGGCAGTGGATCGCCGGGCCCTACGCCGAGAAGGTTCGCACCGTGGACGCACTCGTCGATCGCGTTTGGTCCGTTTACTATCCGGCGCTGGCACTCAAGAGGGTCCCCGAATCGGTGCCTCATGAAAGCGGCGCCTTGGAGTGGGACGCAGTCCGCCACGTCCTCACGCCGCGGTTCTTCTTTCCCGATAAGCCCGCCATGGTGTCCGACAGCGTCAAAGTCCGGAAATACTCCGGTGTCGCCGTGGCCGGCCCCGATCAAGGGGTCTCGATCGCTTTCGGCTACGTCGCCGAGTCCTACGTGGACTTCGGCATCCCGGGAATGTTCGTGCCGATCTTCCTGTGGGGGGTGGCGATGGGGTTTGGCTACGAGTTCTTCTTGAATGCGATTCTCCATCGAGAGCTGGCCATCGCCTTCGTCGCCACGACGTTCTGGCTCTCGTTGTTTTTGTTCGAGCGGTCATGGGTCGGACTCCTCGGGAGGGCGGGAATGGTGTTCATTATCCTCGGCGGCACGACCTTCCTGCTGGACCGCTTCATCTTGTCGCATCGCACAGAGAGATGGTGATGCGCGTCGTTCACGTGACGCCCTATTTCGCGCCGGCTTTCTGCTACGGGGGGCCGCCCCGCAGCGTGTCGGCGCTTTGCCGCGCGCTCCAGCGCCAAGGAGTGGACGTGGAAGTCGTCACCACGACGGCAAACGGCAAGGGAGAGCTTCGCGCATCTGGCCCGGGCGGAGACCAGTACGAGGGGGTTCGCGTCCACTACTTGCCCCGCGCCTTTCCCCGGCGGTGCTTCGGCGCGCGGCGGCTCGGGCGGGTGCTGTCGTCCGCCCTGGAACGTTGCGACGTGCTCCACGTGCACGGGCTTTGGAATATCCCCGCGGCAGTTGCCGCCCACATGGCGCGGCAGCGCGGGGTCCCCTACGTCGTCTCGACGCGCGGCATGATGGAGGGGCCGGCCCGCGCCCGGCACCCGTGGCGCAAGCGGCTCGCCTACTTCTTGCTCGAGCGGCGGAACCTCGCCGGCGCGTGCCTGCTGCACGCCACGTCGGCTGCCGAGGCGGCGACGCTGAGGCGGCTGGGCCTCGGCGTCAAGATCGTCGCCGTGCCGAACGGCGTGGA
>JBLMWR010000359.1:0-8177 GCA_050257335.1 Deltaproteobacteria bacterium
GCCAACGGATGCACCTTTCCTTCGGCGCCCCGACGGCCCGCTTGTGGAGAAAGACGAAATGTCTATAATGGCCGTGTCTGCGTATGGTCGCCGGCGACGTGCGGTTGATCGTCCGAAGCAAACACCATCGTGATTCAGAGGGGCGACAATGGCGGTTATTCTACCACTGGTTCTTTCGACGGCCCTGCTGGGCCAGGCCGCCGACAACAAGGCGTCGTTAGCGGAGCTGCAGAAACGGGTTGAGACGACGCAAATTACCCTGTTGGCCGACGAGGGAACGAAAGTCGGCGGAGCACGCGCACCGCTCGTCGAGAAGCCGGTCTTCCGATACAGCGACGAACTGCGGCAGATCGAGGATGCGGGGATCTGGCTGTGGACGGACCACAACCGGCCAGTCGCCGTGATGAAAGTCGAGCGCTACAAGCCCGGCCGATTTCCGACTCCATGCCTGTATTGTTTCGCGTCGTTGTCGTCCGGGCTGGTTCGCGCCGAATGGGTCGATGCGATGCCCTTTGAGGCTCGACAACCGGGCGTGAAGTGGCAGCCACTGGACGACGAACCCGCCGCAACCCGCCCCGCACGGCTCGTGCAAATGCGCGACCTGGCCCGGCGATTCTCGGCCGAGATTCTGACTGATCCGGAGGGGAAGGATCGGACTCAAATGCGGCTGCTGACCCGGCCTCTGTTTCGGTTTGACGAGTCATCCGACGTGCGCGACGGCGCGCTCTTCGGATTCACCGGGACGGGAACCAATCCGGACCTGCTGCTGCTGATCGACCTGCCGACGAATGGAGGGTGGCGTTTCGGCGCCGTCAGCATGACGGCTGAGGGCGTCCGCATGAAGTTGAAGGACAATCTTGTTTACGAAAGTCCGCACACGGCCGGCAAAGGCAAAGTGTTCGACACGTGGTGCTATTTCCGCCCGACGAAGTAAGCCTTGAGGATTTCGCCTGTGAGCCGCAGCCCGTCAGGCAATCGCCAGCGTTTGTGGTCCCTGGGTCGGCGGATCGCCGGGCTGGCGGGAGCGGTGTGCATTCTCGGCCTGCTGGCGGCGGCCGAGCCGCTCGAATTCCAGGTAGAGACCGAGGTCGTCCATCGCGAGCTGAACAGCGGGTTCTGCTGGTTTCATCCGCGGGTGGCGGCGCTCCCCGGATATGGGAAAGACGGCGGGCCGGCGGTGATCATGACGATTCAGAAGCATCTGGCGGCGAGCGACCATTACTCGGGGCTCTGCTTCCTGCGAACCGACGATCTGGGAAAATCCTGGACGGGGCCTGCCGAAATTCCCGAGCTGGCCTGGCGGAAGGAGCCCGACGGCGAGACGATCAGCGTCGCCGACGTCACGCCCGGCTGGCATGCCCCCTCGGGAAAAATGCTGGCGATCGGGACGAAAGTCCGTTACAGCCCGGCGGGGGCGCAGCTCCTCGATCGGCCGCGCTCGCACGAGTGTGCCTGCGCCACGTACGACCCCAGGGCCGACAAATGGTCGCCGTGGAAGTTGCTCGACATGCCCGGGGCCGAATCGAAGTTCTTTCTGGTGGCGCCCGGCTGCGTGCAATGGCTGGTGAAGGCCGACGGAACGATTCTGCTCCCGATCTACTACCGGGGCCCGAGCGGCGACGATTACTCGGCGACGGTGCTGCACTGCCAGTTCGACGGCGAGACGCTGCAATACCTCCGGCACGGCGACGAGCTGCAGATCAAAGGGGGCCGCGGGTTTGTCGAGCCGTCGCTGGCCCTTTTCCGTGGCAAGTACTACTTGACCCTGCGGAACGACGCCCGGGCCTACGCGACGACGAGCGATGACGGGCTCAAATACGGGCCGTACAAGCCGTGGACATTCGACGACGGTCGGGAACTGGGGAGCTACAACACGCAGGCGCACTGGCTGGTCCACAGCGACGGGCTGTTCCTGAGCTACACGCGCCGGGGGGCGAACAACGACCACATTCCGCGCAACCGCGCACCGCTGTTTCTCGCGCAGGTCGATCCGGAGAAGCTGCAGGTGCTGCGCGCGACCGAAAAGGTGCTGATCCCCGAACGGGGAGTGATGCTCGGAAACTTCGGAGCCGCGGCGATCACTCCCGATGAGTCATGGGTCGCCGATGCCGAGTTTCTGGTGGGGGACAAGCCGCACCCGCGCGGGGCCGACGGCAGCACGTTCGTGGCCAAAGTCCGCTGGTCGCGCCCCAGCCGCTGACGGATGGGCGGGGGCAGAGAGCGGCCTCCTGATGCGCGAGTGTGCAGGGCGCGCACTTCTGCGAACCAGCGGTGGTATCCCCGGGACGATTCGCGGCGGTTGTGATGGCTGGGGACAACGGTTAGATTGGGAACCTGATTCACAAAGTACTCCCGGCGGTTGCGGGAGAAGGGCCCGATCGACCGAGTTTCCATATTGACCGCAGCATTTGGTCGCGAAAAGGGTGCCGTGCCATGGGAGGCGCCGAAGACTGTGCAGCGTATCACTCGAGACAAAATCAGCTATGTCTTCGATCGCCGGCTGGAACCGGTGCTGCGCGTGACCGCGGGTGAAGCGTTCGAGGTCGAGACCGAAGACGCACGCACCGGGCAGACCCGCACTCCCGAAACGTGTCGGCCCGAATATGTGGTTTCGCTGCGGAGCAAAGGCCCCTACTACGGCAACCCGGTCACCGGCCCGATTCATGTCGCAGGAGCCGAACCGGGAGACACGCTTGCCGTGCACATTCACGCGATGGAATGCGACACGCAGGGTTTCGCCGGATACTGGCCCGTCGTGTATCACCTGCAGGACTGGTTCAAGGAACCGGTGACCGAGCTCGTCGAGATTCGCGATGGAGTCGTGCGCTACACGTTGAAGTCGGCCGCCGGCCCGCACGAATTGCGGATCCCGACGCGCCCCATGATCGGCTGTATCGGTACGGCACCGCACCTGGAAGTTCCTACGGCGGGGACCGCCGGACGGTTCGGCGGGAATCTCGACGTCCCGGAAGTGGCCCCGGAGAGCATCATTTATCTTCCCGTGGCCGTGCCGGGGGCGCTGCTCTATCTGGGTGATTGCCATCCGTATCAGGGAGACGGCGAAGTCAGCGGCTGTGAGATGCGGGCCGTGGTGACGGCGTCGGCGCAGGTGCTCAAAAGCTGGACGAAAGTGCAGAACAGCCCGCGCATCGAAACGCCGACGCACCTTGTCACCGTGGGAGCGGCCAGCCCGGCCGAATCGGCTCAGTGGCAGGCGATTCGCGAAATGATCGTGTGGCTCGAAGAGCGGTACGGATGGAGCAAAGCGGACGCCCGCATTTTTCTGGCCCTCGTCGGCGACCTGCGCCCCGGCCAGATGCAGGTCTCGCCGTACACGATGCGGCTCATCGTGCCCAGGGACCGCCTGCCTGCGGAGAAAGGCTGACGCCTTCGCGGATCAACGCTGCCGGTATTTCTCAAGCTGCGCTTCATCCAGCTCGACCCCCAGCCCCGGTCCTTCGGGAATGCGGGCGACTGCGGGACCAAGCTCGAGGGGTCTGGTGAGCAGGTCGGCCTCGTGATACAAAGGTCCGATCAGGTCGGCGGGGTAGGTTTCGCTGTCGATCGCGGCGTCGGCGACCGCCACGTGCAGCATGGCGGCGGTGCCGATCCCCAGTTCCAGATTGCTGCCGATCGAGCAGACGATGCCCGCCGCCCGCGCCACGTGGACGATTTCGAGCGTGGCGGCGATGCCGCCGTGCTTGCCGGGATAGACGCTCAGAATGTCGGCCGAGCGGCTGCGCGTCAGACGCCAGGCATCGTTCAGCGTAAACACGCTTTCGTCCGCCATGACAGGGATGTCTGTACTCCGGCGGACCTCGGCCAGCGCTTCGGGATCGTGCATGCCCACGGGCTGCTCGGCGAACAGAATCCTGAACGGTCGCAGTTCCGCGAGCGCCTGCCGGGCCTGCGCCACGTTCCAGCCGCAGTTCGAGTCGATGCCGATCGGGATGCCCGGCCCGGCCGCATCGCGCACCACGCGCACCCGCTCGATGTCACCAGCCGGGTCGAGCCCGGTTTTTACCTTGAGGCATCTGACTCCCCACTCGAGGAACTGATGGGCAAGCCGCAAAACGTGGGGGACGTCGAAAGCGCCGATCACCATCTTGATCGGGACCGCCTCGCGGACCTTGCCGCCGAGCAACTGACAGACCGGCACGCCGGCCGCCTTTCCGGAAATGTCCCACAGGGCCATCTCGACGGCCGCCTTCGTGAACGGGTTCAGTTTCAGGCAGCGTTCCATCCGCTGGCGCAGGACGCTGATTTGCCGCGGATCCTGCCCAACCAGCTCGGGAGCGATCAGACCGTTGATGGCGGCAACGCACCCGGCGCTCGTCTCGCCGCTCCACCGCGGCGCGACGGTCGCTTCTCCCAGCCCGACCAGCCCCTCGTCGGGATGGACCCGCAAAATCACGTACGGAGATTCGGCATGCACGCCATGCGCGGTCTTGGTGGTCATCCCCGCCTTGAGGGGCATGAGAATCGGAATCGGCTCAATACGTGTGATGTGCATGGGGAAGCGTCCTCGTGATGAGACTGGTGTGCCGTCGTTGCCGCGTCTTTCGTAACTTTCGCGCGTCTCAGGAATTCATGATGCGACAGTCCTCACACCTCCAGCACCTGTTTCCAGTTCTCGTAGATGATGCGGTCGATCGCCTCTCTGGGGAAGGTCGGGAAGTTCGTCCCTTTGACGACGTCGTTCACTTTGTACAGCCCCGAGATCACCTGTTCGGGGGTGGCCGAGGGAAAGTCGGAACCGAAGATCAGCTTGTGTTCCACGCCGTATTCCAGGGCCGTCATGAAGGCCTGGTAGTGCCGGAGGGGCCGGTAATGAAGCGCCGAAACGTTCGCGTAAAGGTGGGGATGCTTGCGAATCAGGACCACGCATTCGGTTTCCCACGGATGTCCCATGTGCGAGATGATGATCCGCAGGTCGGGGCAGGCGATGGCGATGTCTTCGAGCTGGATGGGGTTCGAGTACTTGAGGGGCCCGGGGCGGACGAACGACGTTCCCTGGTGAATGTTGATCGGGATCCCGAGCTTTTCGGCTTCGCGGAAGAGGGGCAGGTGCTTCGGATCCTGCGGGTCCCAGTTCTGGTAGATGGGTGAAACCTTGAGTCCTCTGAACCCCAGCGTCCGCACGTAATGCTGCAGTTGATCGACACAGTCGGGATCGTTCGGATCGACCGAGCACCAGCCAATGAACCGGTCGGAATGCTCGCGGACAAAACTGGCAATCAGCTCCTGATCGGCGTTGATTCCCGTAAAAGGGGCCTTGATCCCGAAGACAATCACCTTGTCGCAACGCGCCGTCGCCTTGAGGAGCGCCTCGGGCGTCGAGTCGAACGCATTCTTCTGGGGAGTATCGGCGCCGGCAAAATAGACGTCCGGCGTAATGCGCATCTTCGCCTTCTTGGCGGCCCACGCGAATTCGACGAATTCATCCGAGAAGTGATCGGGATACCACATCAGATTGGTGTGTGTGTCGAATAACATCGTCGTTGGTTCTCCCGGGGCAGGCCGGCGATTTGCGTTCTGCACGGTAACCGAAGTCCGGGGCCGAGACCCGCCGGCGGCAAATAGACCTGCCTGACAGCCTGTCAGGGAACCACAGGCCGGCGGGGATTGACGAAAATCCACGCCAGCGCGCCGACGAAGTTGACTCCCGCAAACAGCCACAACACAAGGTTCCAGTTTCCGCCGGAATTTTCAATGGACTGGAAGAGGATGCCAACCTGTTTCGGACAATAATACGCGCCGATGTTCCCCATCATGTTCATGGCGCCGGCGAGTACCGCGGCGCGACGCCCTCCCAGGTCCATCGCGGCCGCCCATGTGGCCGGTCCGCCGACCGACGCAACGAGCGCCCCCGCGGCGATCACGACCATCGCCAGCCGCGGCTCGCCGATCCATGTGGCGCCCGCGAAACACGCCCCGCACAGCGCCAGGCCGCAACATGCCAGGCCGCTGCGACTCAGCCAGCGGCTTCCAGTTCGAACCATTACGGCGTCGACGAGATAACCCGAGACGAGGCTCCCGATTCCCAGCGACCAGAGGGGCCACGTCGTCAGCCATGCCGATTCCAGCTTGTCGACGCCGTAGGCTTTTTCCAGGAAGGCCGGGCACCACGTCGTGAAGAATTCGTAGGCGTAGGCGCGAAACACCGCCTGCACGAAAAAGGCCCAGACGCTGAGGCTGGCGCCAAGCCGGAGCGAAAGACGCCACCACTCCCGGAATGAAGAGTGAGCGGTGGTCTTCGCCCCTGCCGGGGCCCGTTCGGATCCGCTGCCGGCGGCGATCAATTGCTGCTCGGCGGAATTGACCTGACGGTGTTCATCGGGACGATTTCGGAACCAGAGGAAAAAGACGACGGCCCACGCCGCCCCGGTCACCGAATAGAGCTGCAGCGCCCCGCGCCAACCGAGCGGGCCGAGCAGCCGGGCGGTGAGTTCGGTCGCCGTGATGCCCCCCAGTTGCATGGCGCCCGCCATCACCGAGCTGGCGAGCCCCCGCCGGGCGACGGGAAACCACTCGGAGAGCGTCTGAGCGCAGCAGGGAACGAGCCCGGCTTGCGCGACGCCGATCGCGACGCGCGCCAGCTGCAACTCTTCGGGAGAACGTGCCAGACTGCTCAACAGGGCGCACAGCGACCAGGCAAGGCTGATTAACGGCAGCGTCCGCCGCACGCCCCAACTGCTTGCCAGAAAGCCTCCCGGGATCTGGGAGACGAAGTACCCGAGCGCGAACGCGGCCATCACCTCTCCCATGACCTTGTCGGAGGCGTGAAACTCGGCGGCGATCGTGGTGTTGGCCGCGGAAATGACCCGGGTCAGGTAAGCACTCGCCGGCGCCAGCGCCAGCAGCGCCAGGACCAGGTAGCGAACTCGGGTGGGGGCGGCATCCGGCGGATGGCTCTCAACGGCATTCGGCGGTGTGGGCGTCACTCAAGAATCTCCGCAGAACGTTGGCAGTAATCCGGGACACGCCGTCGTCGACGGGGAGCGCCAGCGTCCAGTTCAGCGAGCCAACCGAAAAAACGGAGCCCCCGCCGGGGGTGTGGTACATGACCATGTCGGCACCGCTGTTCTCCGGATTCCGGCCCTTGGCGAGGTGCATGATGTTGGCGGGCGAATGTGGAGATATTTTGTCGAGCTCGAGCCCTGAGGCCCCGCCGGGAGTGCGGCCGTTGAGGCTCTGCAGGCCGAAGAGGTCGCCGGTGCGGAGGCCGGTTCCTTCAAAAACCCAGTGATCGCCGGCAATCACGCGGTAAGGCGCGCCGGTGCGGTAGCCGCCATGTGAATAGGCCACTCCCAGCAGGCACGCCTCGGATTCCCCCCGCAGGTCGGCCCGCTCTTCCCGCCGGCAACGCATCGTGAACTCGTCAAGAAACTCGAACTCGCACAAGAACCCGCAGCCGGCCAGATATATCAGTTGCCCGCCGCGCCGGTGCACCCAGTCTTTGATCGCGAAATACATCTCTTTCGTGACGTATTCATTGTGGGTGTTCAGAATCAGGACGCGGTACTGGTCGAGGGGGAGGCGGCCAAAGTGCAATTCCGTTTCTGAATACAGATCGCAGGCGATGCGTTCCCGTTCCAGCCAGCCGAGCAGCCGCCATTCGCCAGGTGCAAAGGCACATGCCAGCCGGCCTTCGACGGGATCGGTGATTTGCGCGTCTTCGGGAACAAGGTTGGCGGGCTCGGGACGGTCGAACGAAAGCGGCGCACCGTACTCTTCGAACGGCCAGTGGCCCGGGCGGGCGTAGCGTTCCAGATCGGTGCGGGCGTAGACGGTGGGCTGCGGCGGCAGCTCACGCTGGTTGACGTAATTGCTGCGGCCGCCGAAGCTGTTGTAGGCGTTCCAGGTCGTGTTGGAGGTCAGGACCGCAACCGGCGCCGCCGGACGGGCCGGCTGCACAATCCAGGGAAACGAAAAGAACTCGCCTCGCGCGTTTTTTACGTGGAAGTAGTAGAGCCCGGAGCAGGGGGGCGCATCGATCCGCTGCTGGTGCCATACCGAACCGAAGCCGATTTTGTTCCAGCGAACGCCGGTTTGCGTGTAATCGCCGTCGGGCGTGATCTGCATCACCGCGCGCGGGCCGTGCTCATCGTGCCAGCCGAGCGCCTGTACAAACTCCGGCTCCCAGCCGTAGCGCCACAGTTCCAGTTTGTACGGCT
>JBLMWR010000360.1:0-9662 GCA_050257335.1 Deltaproteobacteria bacterium
GCGAAGATGCTCTGGCGCGACTCTCCCGACCCGGGCGTCCATTCGGCAGCCGCGCACCTGCTGCGGACCTATGGCCGCGAAGACGGCCTGTCGGCACCGGCTGACGAGTCGCCGGCCGACGCCCTCGATGCCGGCCGCCGCTGGTGGGTAGCCCCGCACGGCGCGACGTTCGCGATTCTCCCCGGCCCAATCGAATTCACGATGGGGTCCTCGGCGAACGAAGCGTATCACGAGTCGTTCTTCGAATGCCTGCACCGCGTGCGGATTCCCCGTAGTGTGGCGATCAGCACTACCGAGGTCACTGTCGAGCAATTCCTGAAGTTCAGATCCGATTTCGATGTCAGCCGGGACTATACGCCCGACCCCGACTGTCCCGTCACGTCGATGGAATTCTACGACGCCCTCAGGTACTGCCGCTTGTTGAGTCAGGAGGAAGGTCTTGACGAAAGCCAGATGTGCTACCCATCTCTCGAGGAGATTCGCCCCGGGATGGAGCCGTTCCCCGACAGTCTTGAACGGACGGGGTATCGGCTTCTCACCGAGGCCGAGTGGGAATACGCCTGCCGCGCCGGCAGCGTTACCAGCCGCCACTACGGCCAGTCGGACGAGCTGCTGCCGCAATACGCCTGGACGTTTCAAACGGCGCCGTATATCGCGCGGAAGGTGGGGCGGCTCCTTCCGAACGACTTTGGCCTGTTCGACATGCTCGGCAATGCCATGGAATATACCCAGAATGCCGACCATGATTACGAACGCGGCCCCCTGGGAAGCGCTGTCGAGGATCGTCTCGACACCGAGGCGTTTAAGGGGGAGAACCGCATCCGCCGCCGCGGCGGCGCCTTTCTTTTCCAGCCCGCCGACGCCCGCTCGGCCCATCGTGACGTCTCCAATTCTCTCGGTCCCGATCTCAAGTTTCCATTTCTTGGATTTCGCATTGCCCGTACGGTGAAAAACCATCCCTGATCCTCCTGTTTCCGGAGCACCACCATGCCGTTGACCTTCGACGCTATCCAAGCCCTGCACCTGGCGGGGACCGTCAGCATCCCCAATCCGTTTCCAGAGCCCGGCTGGATCTCGCTGGACGCGCTGACGTCGTCCAAGGGGCGCAAGCGGGCCGACGAAGACGTCGTCCGCGTCGAACACGTCCATTCCAACCGGCTCGTCATCTCGCGCCGCGTGCGCATCGACGACGTCCAGGTCATGCACCTGGCCGATGATCCAAAGAATCCCAGAGAGCTGCGCGACCGCTGGTGCGTCGGCCGATCCGGCCTGTCGATCTGGCTCGACGGCCTGCGTAAAAGCCGCCCCCGTCCGCTCCTCGGAACGGTCTTCGTCCGCGAGACCACACCTGTGCTGATGCAGGTGGAAGTCAGCATGACTGCCGCCGAGGCGGCCGAATACTATCCTCCCGTGATCCGCGAGCGCAGCGACGCGTATTATGCGATCCCCGAGGCCGGCCCTTACCCGGGAGCATGTTATGGATGCTGAACCGTTTCCTTCCGTCGACGTCGTCATCCTCAGCCGCGATGCGGGCCCGCTTGATCCACGCGTCGAACGCGGACTGGCGGCCCAGACGGGAGTGCGCCTCCGCATCCACCGGCTGACGCAGCCCCCGGACCACGCCCAGACGAACCGCTGGGAGACGATCGCCGCCAAACGCAACCTCGGCAAGACGCTGGGGACGTCGCCGTGGCTGATGTTCGTCGATGACGACGTGGAACTGACGCCGGGGACGATCGCGCGGCTGCTGGCGGAGTTGCGCGCATCGCCGCAGTACGCGGCCCTGGCCGCCGATTATCGCGACCGCCCCGACAGCCTTCCTCCCCGTCACGTGGCGATGGGGGCTGCGCTCTTCCGCAAAAGCGCGCTGGCTCTCATCCGCTTCCGCTGGGAGCCGGGGCGCTGCGAGTGCCAGTGCTGCTGCGACGACCTGCGCCGCCACGCTCTGGGGATCCGTTACGCCTCCGGCGTGCGGGCCAGGCATCACCGGCGTCTCCCCTCCATAGCAAAGGGAGGCCAGACAGGATCGGAGCAAGCGAGCATTGAAAATCGCAAATTGCAGAATGAAAATTGCAAAATGGATATTGCTCCGCCGACGGGCGGCTGCGTTCTCGCCGCCTTCAACCGCCGCCACCTCGGCAAATTCCGCCGTCAGTTTTTCGCTTCGCTCCGCAGCGCGGGAAACGGCGATCCGGTCCTGGCGGTGGGTTACGGCCTCTTTCCCAGCGAACGGCAGCTCGTGAGCCAGCTCCCTGGCGTCTCGCTGCGTGCACTCCCCGAATCGCGGATCATGCCCCCGATACGCAGGCTGCTCGATTTTCAGGCGCTTCTCACCGGCCTCCCGCCGGAGACCCCGGTCGCCTACTGGGACGCCGCCGACGTTATATTTCAGGATTCGCTCGCCCCGCTCTGGCAGCTTGTCCGGGCGCATCCCGACCGATTGCTGGCGGTTCGCGAACCGGCCGGTTACCCACGGAATGCGGCCGTCGCCAAATGGTGCCGGAGCATTCGCGACCACCACTGGCGAAAGCGCGCCTTCGAGCTGCTGAAGGTACACCCCTTCCTCAACAGCGGTTTCGCCGCCGGTACGGCCCGGGTCATGCTCGATTACCTGCGCGAAGCACACCGCATGAGGCACTCGGCCGAGCTTTTGGGTTCGATCGACTGGGGGGACCAGATGGCCCTGAACCTGTACTGCCATCTCGACGCGGCGCGCTGGCTCGAAATCGAAGAAGGCTGGAACTACTGCGCCCACGACCGTCCCCGCAGAGAAATCCGCGTGCGGCCGGACTGCCGCGTTGTCAGCCGCAGTGGAACGCCCATCCATGTATTGCACGGCAACGCCCATTCCTTCCGCAACCTCGAGCTTTCATTTCTGTAAAGGTACCAACCCGAAGCGCCAGTGAGGGCGCGCATTGCCCGCGCCGCGCTTCGCTGGACGGTCGACGCCGGATGCCGGTTTCGACGTTCGCTGGTCTACTCGATACCATCGCCCATGACAACCGCCGCGTCATTCGACCCCAGGCTCCTCGATGCCTTCCGCGACGACAACCCTCTCGCCGATGAACCCAACTGGCATCGGCGCAGCGACGTGATCCGCGTTCATCAGGAGCTGGCTCGCGAGGCGCTGGTGAACGTCCCGCCGTATTCCGAAGCGTTTTCGGGCCGCGGGATCGTCATGGTCGCCAACGGTGCCCGGTATTTCGCCAACGCCTGGGTCGCCATCCACCTGCTGCGCCGGCTCGGCTGCCGGCTGCCGGTGCAGATCTGGCACTTTCCCGGCGAGGTCGACGCTGCCATGCGCGACCTGGTCGAACCACTCGACGTCGAATGCGTCAACTCGGCGGGCGTAGTCAAAACACTTGCACGCCCCCCGCGATCTCTCGGCAACTTCGAGTTGAAGGTCTTCGCGACCGTGCATGCTCCGTTTCGAGAAGTCCTGTTTCTCGACGCCGACATCGTCCCGGTCCTCGATCCCGCGTTTCTCTTCGACGATCCACACTATCAAGCCACCGCCGCCATTTTCTGGCCCGATTACAACCGGCTCCCTCCCGATCACCCGGTCTGGGAAATCTGCCAGGTTCCCTATCGCGACGAGCCGGAATGCCAGGGAGGTGAGCTGGTACTCGACAAGAGCCGCTGCTGGAGGGCGCTGAACCTCACGCTGCACCTCAACGAGCACAGCGACTTCTATTACTCGTATCTGTATAGCGACAAAGATACGTGGCATCTGGCCTGGCACATGGCTGAGGCGCGCTACGCGATGCCCCCGGGAATTCTGACCCTCGACCAGACGATGTGCCTGTTCGATTTCGCCGGACGGCGGCTGTTTCAGCATCGCGTTGGCTGCAAATGGAACCTCGACGGCCCCAACCTTCGCGTCGCCGGTTTCTGGCATGAAGACGAATGCCTGGCCGCGCTCGCGGACCTCCGCAGTCGCTGGAACGGCTTTCCTTTCTCCTCTACCCCGATCCTCGACTCCCGAAAATGCGAAGACACGTGTCCCCCCGTCAGCAAGGGGAGGCTATCGGGGGTCGCGCCAAGATTCCATCCGCCTGTCCAGCCAGAACGACCTTCGCAGAGTGATGTGGCGGAGCCGGATGTCGTCGCGTCGCAATGTGATCCGGCACTGCTCGACGCCACCGCCCTCCCGTGGACCGAGCTCGACATCGCCGGCTTCCGCCTGCTGGTTCATAGCGACCCCTCCGGCAGACAGTGGGACGAGATTTTGACCCGCGAGGTTCTCGGCGAAGACATCTACCGTTTGCGCGAGCTGAAAACAAGCGGTGCCACGATCGGTTACTGCATCGATATCGGCGGTCACATCGGCAGCGCTGCCGTGCTGATCAAATCCTTATGGCCCGATGCGCGCATCATCGCCATCGAACCCGACCATGGCATCTGCCGCCTCCTGCGCTGGAACACCCTTGCCTGGCCCGACATCAAATGTGTTGCAGGAGCCGTCACGGGGGCCCATGCCGGTCATGTCCCGTTTCGGCCGTATCTGCTGGTCTGCGGCTGGGGCAATACCGGCACCGGAAAACTCGACCCCGAATGCGACGAAGCGACAATTCCTGTGCCCGCCTGGACGCTGGAGGAACTCTTGATCCGCTTCGACTTCCCTCGCGTTGATCTTCTGAAACTCGACTGCGAAGCTTCGGAAGCCGCGATTCTCGAAGAGGCCCGGCGGACCGGCCTGCTGAAAAAAGTGCGGTGGATTCGCGGCGAATGGCACGGCACCGATCAGCGCAAAGCCGTCGTCGAGGCGCTTGCCCAGACGCACACCGTCGAAACGACCGAAAACGGGAACATCGGCCTCTTCTTCGCCGCGCTTCGTGGGTCGGGCTGCCATCCGCGGGGCGGCCTTCCCCGGCCCGTCCGTGAGGGACGGTCGCCCGCGGGAACCATTCCACGCGTGCTCGTTCCCACCTCTCAAGACCGAACCTGTGGTGAGTTCGTCATGAATACCTATGATTGAATAACGGTGAGCGCTGGCCGCAGGTGCAGGAAATCAAGTGCGAGTTCCGAAAGCTCGGCATTTACCTGGCGGACGTGAAACCGGGGAATATTATGCTTCGCGCGTGAGATCATGGGTGGGGTGCGTGAGACGGCCGGGCAGCGCGCCCCCCCTACGAAGGGGCGGAAACCGGCGCGACGCTGATCGACCTCTTCGACCCCTTCGACCTGTTCGCGTGACCCAGCCCGGACGAAATCCGTTGTCCCGGGCTGGATTCATTCGACTTCCCCCGCCGATCTGATAAAATAACACTGATGTTTTCATGGCGAGCCCGAACCGCATGTTGAGCATAAACGGCCGCGGAACCCGGCTGTGCGACCGCGTCCCCCGGCGGGAGCTTCTGCGCGTCGGGGGACTCAGCGCGCTGGGTCTTTCACTCCCCCAGCTTCTGGGCAGTCGGGCGCTCACCGCCGAAGAGAACGCCGCCCGCAAGATCCATAAGGGATCCGCCAAATCGTGCATCGTCCTCTTTCTCATGGGGGGACCGCCGCAGCATTCGACGTGGGACCCCAAGCCCGATGCGCCGGCGGAGGTCCGTGGCGAATTCAACCCGATCGAGACGGTCGTTCCTGGAATCAGCATCAGCGAGCTGATGCCTCGCACCGCGCTCCTTACCGACCGCATCGCCATCATCCGCAGCATGTCGAGCAACGACAACGCTCATTCATCGAGCGGCTATTACATGCTCACCGGTCAGCCGCACGCGCCGATGAATTTCGAAAACGCCAACCCCGGACCGCCGAACGATTACCCCAGCCTGGGAGCCGTGGTGCGGCGCATGGAACAGCGAACCGCAGACTTGCCGCCGGCGGTGACGTTGCCGCACCGCATCTTCAACACCGACGGCAGTGTCTGGCCCGGGCAGGATGCGGGATTTCTGGGGAGATCGACTGATCCTTGGCTCCTGAACTGCAAGCCGGCCGATCCCGATTTTCGCGTCAATGAATTCTCGCTCAACGTCGATGTCTCGCCGCAGCGGCTGACCGATCGGCACTCCTTGCTGAATCAGGTCAACCAGCGTCTGGATGAGATCGAACGGACGGGGCGCCCGCGGTATTACGAAAAGCTCACCGAGCAGGCGTTTAATCTGTTGAACTCCTCCAAGTCGCGGCAGGCGTTCCGCCTCGATGCTGAGGGGGACACCATGCGCGACCGGTACGGCCGCACGCAGTTCGGGCAAAGCGTGCTGATGGCGCGGCGGCTGATCGAAGCGGGCGTCAAACTGGTGCAGGTGAACTGGTATCGCGGCCCGGAAGAGCCCGCCGACGCCCCCTGCTGGGACAGCCACGCCCGCGAGGCGCAGCGGCTGAAGGCGGTCCTCGTGCCGCCGGCCGACCAGGCCTATTCGGCGCTGCTCGAAGACCTCGCGGCACGCGGAATGCTCGACGAAACGCTGGTGGTGTGCATGGCCGAGTTCGGTCGTACGCCGCGCTTCAATCCCGCTGGCGGCCGCGATCACTGGGGGCACGTCTATTCGGTGGCGCTGGCCGGCGGAGGGGTCCGCGGCGGCACGGTCTACGGCGCGTCCGACCCGATCGCCGCCTATCCGCGGGAAAACCGCGTCCAGCCGCAGGACCTGACGGCGACGATCTTCCACTGCCTCGGCTACGATCCGCAGACTGAAATCTACGACACTCTCGGCCGGCCCCTGCCTCTCAGCCGCGGCGAAGTGATCCGCCCCGTGCTCGCCCGTTCGTAGTACCGGCTTCAGCCGGGTCTCAAGCGCAGGGCCGCCTGAAGGCGGCATGGCGAACAGTCACACGCGCCTGAGCCCGAACACCTCCGCATATACGCCAATTTTCTCGCGCACCGACATTTGCCGCAGGCCATCCCCGGTGTGTCCGAGCAGCAGAAACGTCTGATCGTCTTCAGCGTTGCGGCCACCGGGATAGCGGTCGAGGCCTTCGATCAACTCCTGCGACGCACGCTCCGGCGCGCCAAGGTCGAGCCGGTTGACCAGATCTGCCCGAGCGGCTGGTCGTGCAGACTCACCGCCTCCACGAGGGCATCCGTGTAGAACAAGAGGAGATCCCCTTCGTCAAGCGAAACCTCGATCTGATCGTACGCCGCCTGACCGTCGATTGATGCCACAAACGCGAATTCGTTACGCGGAGTAAGTCGCGGCAACAAGTCGCCGATCATAAACGAATCGCTGACCAGATTCGTGCCAATTCGTCCCGGCGCGCCGGGATTCGTGGTTGAAAGTTTTCTGTCGCACGACGCCCACGAATCGCTTGACCAATAAGTGTACAAAAGTATACTTAAGGCGGTGGGAGTCGAAAAGTCAAAGCGGTCAAAGAGACAACAGTTCCTCTTTTCGACCTTTTTGACCTCTTCGACCCTTTCGACTCGCGTCAGCGAGCGGCGGGGTTTATCCCCGTCGTGTCGCGTTCCCTGCCAGGACGGCACCGAATGATACCGCCCACGTTCACCTTTTCGACCTCACCAGGGGGGACCAACCTATCGGTCGGTGCCCGCCCCCCGCTCGCCCCGGTTCTAACATGAGTGCGAACGCCCGTCATTCCGCCCTCGTCGAGGAGCTCCGTCAGCGCCTGCGGCAGATGGACCACTCGCGGACGCCCTCCGCGCGGACTGGTGTCCTCTCATCGACCGGCATCCCCCCCCTCGATCCCCTCCTTCCTCCGGGAACTTTTCGCGCGGGGATGATCATCGAGTGGGTTGTGGAAGGAGCGGGCGCGGGAGCCGCACGGATGGCGCTGCCGGCGGCGATGCAGGCTCTGCAAAACGGCGGTGCCCTGGTCGTGATCGACGAGCGGCGGGAATTTTATCCGCCGGCGGCGGTTTGCCTGGGGCTCGATCTTGACCGCACTATCGTCATCCGCCCGCGCCATTCCCAGGAAACAATCTGGGCCCTCGAGCAGTCGCTCCACTGCGCGGGAGTCGCCGCCACGCTCGCCTGGATCGACAGCCTCTCCGACCGCGTCTTCCGGCGGCTGCAACTGGCGGCGGAACACGGTGCCGGGCTGGGGATCTTTCTGCGACCGGCCGCGGCACGCTGCGAACCGACCTGGGCCGACATCAGGTGGGGGGTGCAACCTGTGCGGGGTGTAGCGGAGGGTGGGCGACGGCGTGAAGAGTCAAGCTCGATTCAGGCCGACTCTGTTTATCGTCGGCTGGGAGACGTTCTTTGCGAGGCGGCTTTCCCGTTGGGACGGCGGGTGCGGGTCGAATTGCTCCATTGCCGCGGGGGGACCGGCGGCGGAGCGGTCACACTGGAAATCAGCGATGAAACGGGTGCTGTGTCTGTGGCTCCCCCACTGGCCCCTGCAGCGAATCTGCCTCGTGCAGCCCGAGCTTAAAGGGCGGCCAGTGGTGCTGTATGGCGGTGCGACCAATACCCCGGCCGCTCAAAGTGGCCGGGGCACCGGGCAGCAGGTGCGGCACTGTTCGCGGGCCGCCGTCGGTGCCGGCGTCCGCCCCGGCATGCCCCTCGCCGAAGCCCAAGCCCTTCTCGAACGGCCAAATGCTCCGGCCAATTCAAGCGGCCGGGGCACTGCACCCCACATCGCCCCGCACGATCCGCAGGCTGACCGCAAACTCCTGCAGCTCCTGGCCGGCTGGTGCGCGCGATACAGTCCCCTGGTCGGCATCGAGCAGTCCAATGAACCGAGCGCCCTGTTTTTCGACATCACCGGTTGCGCGCCTCTGTTCGGCGGCGAAGAAGGGATGGCGGCGCAGGTCGCCCGGGACTTCGAGCACACCGGCTATTTCGTGCGCATCGCCGTGGCCGATACGATCGGCGCCGCCTGGGCCGCCGTGCGGTTTGCAGACGGCACGCGGAGCGTGCTTGCTACAATTTCGGCGAATGACACGCGGAACGTGCCTGCTGCGATCATCCCTCCCGGCCGGCAGTCAGTGCTGCTCCGTGATCTGCCGGTGGCCGCCCTGCGGCTCCCGGCGGACGTGGCCGAAACGCTGCACGAACTGGGAATCCGGCAGATCGGACAACTGCAGGACCTGCCGCGCAGCAGCCTGCCGGCGCGGTTCGGTCCCTCCGTTCTCGAGCGGCTCGACCAGGCGCTGGGACTCGCGCAGGAACTGATCGTCCCCGTTCCCCCTTGTGAACCGATTGCAACCGACTGGTCGTTCGAAGAACCGACCGCCGACCGCCGCGCGCTCGAATCGGTTCTGCACCGGCTGATCGGCGAGATCACCGAAACGCTCGCCTTCCGGCAGGAAGGGGCCCAGCGGCTTTCGTGCCGGCTGCTCTGCACTGGAAAAGAGCCGGTATATCTGACAATCGGCACGCTGCAGCCCACCGCCGTGGCGGCCCACCTGTGCGAGCTGATCCACCTGCAGTTGGAACGGATCACCCTCGCCGGGGAAGTGCTGGCGGTGCACGTGGAAGTCACGGCGAGCGGCCCGCTCGGGACGCAGCAGGAGGAACTTTTCGACGCCGGAATCAACCGCGACGGCCAGCGGCACCTGGCCGTGCTTCTCGACCGGCTCAGCAGCCGGCTCGGCGAAAAAGCCGTCCTCCGTCCGTGCGTACATTCCGATCCCCAGCCGGAATACGCCAGCCAGCTGGTGGCGGCGCTGGCCGGCGAACCGGTTCCGCGCGAGGCGCAGGGGAGAAGCAGGAAACGAAAGAAAGAAATGGCGGGCACCACAGCGGGGGAATACC
>JBLMWR010000361.1:0-2751 GCA_050257335.1 Deltaproteobacteria bacterium
TACCCTCCGGCTCACTTTGGTGGCAACCTGTCGAGGTTGACGCAGCGACTGCTTCACGCCCTGCCGGCATCCAACGAGTTTTCGGTTCCGACTGTGATCCTTGCGCGAGACCCTGCACGCCATGCTCACCGCCCCGTTGAGCAGCGTGCAGCAAAACGAACGGCTCACGATGGAGACGGGGCGGATTCCAGTTCGGGTTTCGGAGCGTGGGGATAATCAACCGGCGTGTACCGGATCGCCAGCTCGGGAGTCATCAGCTTTTCGTGGTTTTGCGCCCGTGACGTGAGCACTCGATCGAGAACGCCGCTGGTCAAGAGCGTGCGTTCGACGGGGTAACTCGGGCGGCCGGAGTGGACCATCCGCTCGATTCCCTTAAGCAGATATGCGAAATGCGGGTAGCGCGGTTCGGTTCGCTCATCGAACCTGGTCGCCAGCACGCGCTTCTCTCCTTTGAGCTTCAGGCCGACGGAGGTCCCGCCGGCGAATTCGGGAAGCATCAAAACGGCGCCCCGCAGGCCGTCGTTGTATTGAAACAGAAACAGCGCAGGGCTCTCCTCCTGGCGCATGTCCCCTTCTTTTCTGGGAATGACGGCGAGCGCGGCTTCCAGCACGTCTTTCGATACGATGCCGTCGTCAATCGCTTTCCAAAACGCGTCGCCCTCCAGGCACTGGACCCACTTGACGCCGGTCTCGGCGCCGCGTCGCCGCTCGACCAGGCATTGAAAGAACTCGAGGGCGTGAATGCCGTAGATGTCCAGACCCGAGTAGCCGATCCCCACGACAGTCTCGATCTCGCAATCCATCGGTACGGTGATTTCCGGATGACGAAAGCCGACCGGCATCGACGAACCGGCCATGAAGGGGACCTTCAACTTTCGGGCGCGATCGTACATCCATTTCGCGTCCGCCCAGACCGGCCCCAGATGCTTGTCGCTGAAAACCGGAACAACGCGGCCATATTTCTCGAAGGCGTCGGTGATCCCCTCGAAGAAGCGCCGCCGCGGGTAGAGATTCTGCCCCTTGTCGTTGAACGGATAGTTGCCGTGTTCGCCGATACTGATCACGCCATCGACCGCGATCCGTTCGCCCCCCACCGTCACCGCTTTTTCGATCGTATCGAAGATCGGGACGTTGTGTTTTCCGGCCATCGGGCGAGCGAGATCGCCGTCGGGAAACTGGTCGACATACATCGAGGCGAGCGTCAGGGCCGGACCGGGACCGCCATCCTGCTTCCAGCCTTCGAGGATTTTCCCCAGCAGCACGTCGGCATGCAGCCCCTTCTGATAAGCGGTGATCACTGCCGCAACCGGCCTGGGCTTCACCGGCCCGGCCGCGGCAGCCGGCTGGCCAAACTTGCCCCACAGGGCGGCGGCCGTCGCACCGGCCAGCCAGTCTCGACGTGTGATCTCACCAGGCTTGTTCATCGGTTTCGTCTCTTCCGGTTTGCGGGTCTGCTCTTGCGAGCCGTGCACGCCTTTGCGTAATCATCGTGCCCGCTTGCCGATCGAAGCCCCGCAGAGGGCGGAGCCGCTTACAGTAATTCCTGGATCGGGCGGCCGCTGCCGACAATGCTGACCGGCCGGCCGCTCGAATCGTCGTAATGGGTATCGAGCGGAATACCGAGCAGATGATAAATGGTCGCGAGCAGATCGAGCGGAGTGACCAGGCGGTCCTTGACCCCGCCTCCCCATTTTTCACTGGCGCCCACGACGCGCCCTCCCTGGATGCCGCCGCCGGCCAGCATGACCGAGAAACAGTCCGACCAGTGATCGCGGCCGGCGTGTCCGTTGATCCGTGGCGTGCGGCCAAACTCCCCCACGCAGTAAACGACAACGTCCTTCAGAATCCTGCGTTCCTCGAGGTCCTGGATCAGGATGGCGATCGCCCGATCCAGCGGGGGCAGATGTTCGTCCAAGCCCTTGACGATGTCGTTGTGATGGTCCCAGTTGCCGGTGTTGATGTTCACGCAGGACGCGCCCGCCTCGACCAGTCGCCGCGCCAGAAGGGCGCTTTGGCCGTAGCGATGCCGCCCATAGCGATCGCGCAGCGCGGGGGATTCGGCTCCCAGGTCGAACGCAGCCCGCAGGCGATCGCCGGCGACCATTTCCAGGGCCTGGGCCTTGAACGTATTCAGCCCCTCCAGGACGCCGCTGTTGTCGATCTCCCCTTTGAGCGTGTCGAAAGCTTTGAGGAGCGTCCTCCGCGAATCGACGCTCTTGACGGTCAATCCGTCGGGCAACGACAAATTGGGGACCTTGAAGTCCGCCGCGTTCGGGTCGGCATTCACTTCGAACGGATTGAAGGCCTTGCCGAGGTAGACCGCGCCCTGATACCCGAACGCTTCGGCCTTCGGGATCGAGACATAAGCCGGCATCGGAGGCTGATGCGAACCAACGGACCGGGCAATGACGGAACCCAGCGACGGCTTCTGCGGCGCGTTGCGGGCCAGCGTCGGCCCGAAGTAGCCGGTCTGCATCCAATGCGCCGACGGAGCGTGAATGCCGTTTTCGTGGTGCACCGAGCGGACCAGTGAAACGTGCTGCATCACTTTCGCCTGCGCGGGAAACCGTTCGCCGATCATGAGCTCCGGCACAGTCGTGCTGATCGGTTCGTACGTGCCCCGGTATTCGGCCGGTGCGTCCGGCTTCATGTCGTAGGTATCCTGCTGGCTCATCCCGCCGTCCGTCCAGAAGACGATCAGCGACTTCTTCCGTCGTGCGGCGCCGTCGGCCTGCGCCGGGAGTCCCCGGC
>JBLMWR010000362.1:0-9901 GCA_050257335.1 Deltaproteobacteria bacterium
CCTGATCGAACGGCGGAAGCTGCATCTTGAGATGGCCGAAATTGTTGGCGTGCGTGTCCCAGGCGCCCCAGGCGAGGCTTACGACGCGCACCCCCGCGCCGATCAGCCGGCGGGCGATGAGGAACCGGTCGTTTTCGCGGTTGGGGGTCGATCCGCCCCCCTCGTACCGCGCCCGCAACCGCGGATCTTCTTTATCGAGGTCGAGCGCCGAGGCAACGCTTCCCGACGTAATGACGCCCACGGCGCGCTCGGTGAACGAATCCATGGCCCTCATCGAGCCCGAGGCGTCGGCTTCGCGCTTGAGGCGATCGAGCCCGGAGAGCAGCTTCTGGCGGTCGTCGAGCCGGCCGACGGTGATGCCGCTGGACAAAGTCAAATTCGCGCGGCCCTCGCCGTCCGGGCGGAAGGCGCCGTAGACCGGGCCCAGAAAGCCGTGCTGCGTGTGGCCGGAAAGATCGACGAAGGTGGGCGCCGCGCCGTTACTGGCGCCGTGCAGTTTGGCGACGACCGCGCCGAAGCTGGGGCGGCCGCCGGAGGTCTTCAGCGACTGCATCGTAAAGCCGGTCTCGGTCTGATGCGCCGTATGTTCGTCGACCAGCCCCGTCAGCGAGCGGACGATGGCCCATTTATCCATCATCGCGGCGACGCGCGGCATGTGTTCGCAGATCTGGATCCCCGGGACGCTGGTGTCGATCGGCTTGAATTCCCCGCGGAATTCCGCGGGGGCCTCGGGCTTCATGTCGAACGTGTCAATATGCGACGCGCCGCCCGGCAGGTACACGTTGATGATCGACTTCTTCTGATACGACGCGTCGTGCTTTCGCGCCTCGTCGGCCCGCAACAGATCGGCGAGGGTCAGCCCGCCCACTCCAAGTGCTCCGACCTGCAAAAAACTGCGTCGCGAAATCCCGTCACAGAACCGCCCGCGCGACCCGAAAATGTTGAACACGGCAGACTCCTTCTCGATGCTGACGACTGGTACCCATCCCGGACCAGTCCCGACTTCCATGCTATCTGCCCGATACGTTCGCGGCAATAGGATTCGCCTCATGGTGCTGTCCGAATTTGCGAGCCCAGTGCCCCGGCCGCTCCCAAGCGGCCGGGGCACTTTCGCGCGACCTTCGCCAAATCAGGACACCACCCGCCGCGTTGCTCGCGTCAACGGAAGGTCCGGGAGACCGGATCAGAGGATGCGGCGGTTCGTCTTCGAGACCGCCCGCTGTCAAAAGCCCGTGAGAAAAGTCGGTATCCGGTCGCCGACGGCAAGCGCGCCGGCCCGCTCCCCGGATTCGACGGTTGAATCCAAATTGCCGTCAGGCTCAAAAGCCCGACGTGCTTCACGGCCGATAGTCCCACGTCTGGCGGAGCAGTCGCGTCGGGGGATCGGCGCCGCGGAACTGCCAGTTCCACGATTCGCTGCCGAGCATGCAATAGAGCATGTTGAACGTCTGCCGCGGGTGACGCAGGGCGAACGCCAGTGAATTCAGAAACAGCCGCAGTCGCAGCCGGGGAGAGGTTCCGTGCCGGATGCGGCGCAGCCATTCTTCGGAGGTGAAGTGATAGTCCTGCGTGCCGTCAACGCACTTGACGAGGTCAAAACAGCCCGCCGCGCAGCGTTCAAACTGGCCGAAGGTGGGATAAAAGCCGCCGAAACCGCGCTGCAGCCAGGCCCAATGCCAGTTGTCGGAGCCACGCTTGTGGCTCCAGGGGCTGGCCAGCAGGGCCTCCGGCCGCGGCGGACGGACGAAATGGATCGTCGTGTTGATGAACTTCCGCACCGGCGACGCCGGATCGATCGCCCGGTGGAAAATCCGGAACATCTCCCGATAAATTTCGTCGGTCCGACCCTGGGCGGCCTCGCGCGGATGGACGAAATGCTCGATCGGCCCGTTGGCGACCACGGCGTCGAACTGACCCGACCAGTCGTCCCCCATTTTTTTGTAGTCGAGCAGCCGCACGTCGAGCCCGCGGCGGCGACAGAATTCGAGCTGATCCGGCGAGATCGTGATCCCGACGCCGACCGCTCCGCGCCGCCGGGCCTCCTCCAGCAACCGTCCGTTGCCACATCCCACGTCGAGTACCCGCGTGCCGGCAGAGCAGCGAACTTCGTCCAGCACGTAACAGACCTGATTGTGCTGGGCCTCGTCGAACGGCACCGCGGGATCGCCGTGGTACAGCCCGTCGGTGTAGTCGATGAAGCCGCAATCCGGAAAAACTCTGCCGAAGAACCCGTAGCAATTGGCGACGGCACGCTGGTGACGCACCTCTTCGCCTTGCCGGGGGGAAAGTGCACCGACAGACATGGCAATCCTCCTCTGCGAACGCCGGGCGGGAGTTTCATCTGATGTGCAAACGATTCGTGCGGGTCGCGATCGAGCCGCACCGCGTCCGCTATTGTAAGGCTTGCCTGTCGTGAATCCATCCTGATTCCGGTAATCTCGGCTTTCGGCTGCATGCGGACCCTCGCCAACCAGAAAGCGTTGACCGTTCACTCTCCGATCTGCTATCCTGCAGCCACCTTCAAGCACCGCTTACGGTCGGCGGAGCAAACGGCTATGACAGCCCGGAACACGCAGCCTCGCGCGTTTCGGGCTTTTTCATTTTCACCATCTTGAAGAGAAAGACCAATCATGATTCGCCGCTTCAGTCTGTTGTTCGTCGCCGCCACGCTCTGTCTGGGCACGATCTGGGCTGTGCATACCCCCGCCACGGGCGCCGACGAGAAGGAGGTCAAGAAAAAAGAGGGGGCGAGCAAGATCGCCCTCCGCATGTTCATGCGCAAGAAACTGGAGTCGTCGCAAAGCGTTCTGGAAGGGCTGGCCCTCGAGGATTTCGACCTGATCGCCAAAGGAGCCAAAGAGCTCAAGACGACCAGCGCCGCGGCCGAATTCATGGTCATCCACGACCCGCTGTACACCGAATACGCCGATGACTTTCGCCGCGTCGTCGACAAGATGGCCAAGGCCGCCAAAGAGAAACGGATCGACGGCGCCACGCTGGCGTACATGGACATGACCATGAGCTGCGTCGAGTGCCACAAGTACGTCCGAAACGTGCTGATCGCGAAGTGAGTCATTCGCGGCCAATTGGACGGCCAGATTTTGACCCCGGAGGGATCGCAGAGCTGCTTATCCGCGACAACACGTTGTCGTCGCGCGGCTGCGTGATGGCCGGCTTGGGTCATTGCGCTAAAATTCGATTTCGTTGAGGCGGAAGGCGGCGCCGGTTAACCAACCAAATCGTCGTCAAACAGGGGACCAGTCAGCAGAACAGTTGCGCCTGCCGAGCCCTGATTCACCAGTTCCCCTTGGCGACTCAGCACCGGCGAGGGTAAACTTGAGCCTGAGGAAGTACTCTTGTACGAACGCCGTCCCCGGGAATACCACTGTGGATTTCGATGACGTTCAGATCATGAGGCGCGTGCAGGCCGGCCAGGTCGAGCTGTTCGACCTGCTCGCCGAGCGCTATCGCGGCCCTTTGCTGAACGCCGCCTGGAGCAAGCTCGGCGACCGGACCTGGGCCGAAGACATCGTCCAGGAAACATTCCTGGCGGCCTTCGCCTCGCGCGCCACGTACAATCCGCAGTTCGCATTCCGCACCTGGGTGTGGACGATCCTGCTGAACCTGTGCCGGCGGCAATGGCAGCGGCGCGCCTCGCGGCCGCGCGAACATTCGCTGCCGCAGGCTCCGGCCGCGGAGCTGCCCGACTATCGGGAACCGGTCACGGACGAGACCGCACCGGCCGTTCTCCTGCGGACCGAACGGCGGGCGGAAGTCCATCGGATGCTGGCCCGGCTCCCCGAGGTTCAGGCCGATGCCCTGCGCCTGCGGTTCTTCGGCGGCCTTCAATTTGCTGAAATCGCAATGGCGATGAATTCGAGTCTGGGAGCGGCGAAACAACGCGTCAAGAACGGCTTGGCGGCGCTGGCCGCCCATTTGCGCGACGATGCGGGAGAAGTCCCATGAATTGCGACACGGCGTTTGACCTGATGACCGATGCCGACGGCAGCCGGAGCCTGGCTCTGGCCCGGCACCTTGACAACTGCCCCCGCTGCCGCCAGATGCAGGCCACGCTGGCTCCGGCCCTGGAGTTTCTGGCTCCCGCCGGGGCTGACGAGGCCGTGTACGAATCGGCCGCGCCTTTCGCCGCCGCCGGGAGCACCGGCGGCCGGCAGCCTTTCATCACAGCTGAGGCACTGGCCGTCGCCCGGCAGTGCGCCGCCGAACTGACTGCTCGAACGGTCGCCCCGCGCGTGCGGGTTCAGCGCCTGGCAGCCAGGAGCCTGCGCTACGTGGCCGTCTTCGCCGCCGGCCTCTTGCTGGCCTTCACCCTTTTCGAAACGCGCCAGCGCGCGACGCCTCCCGACGCCGAAAAATGCACCCGCCACGCGGCCGCCCGGACCGACGCGCAACGCTCCGCCGCCGAAACCCGCGCCCTGGCGCTTTCATGCGCCGCCTGCCACGGTTCGGCGCAAGAGCCGCGCGAACAGCGTTCCAGCGTGATCAAATCGAGGCGCCCGAGGGACGAAGAATTGCTGCAACAGCTGCTGCGCGACGAAACTCTGGTGGCGATGTCTGAGACTCTTTCCTGTCGCGCTGCGAGCAACTTTGGATAAGTGCCAGCCGCCACGGCGAACGGGCAACAGCCCCTCAAAACGCGAAATGCCCCGGCACCGCAACGGTCCCGGGGCATCTTGTGTTTCGGGCTTTAGTTTTCCTGCGACAGGCGGATTTCACCATTCGGCATTTTGCAAAGGGGTGGCTTACGGGGCTCGAACCCGTGACCTTCAGATCCACAATCTGACGCTCTAACCAACTGAGCTAAAGCCACCATTTTGCCGCAGGGATTCGAGTCTAGCAGACAGCGACCGATTTTCAATGCCGGGGATGGCACATCGCCGTCAGCGGGTGCATCCGTTCTCCGGGGGTGGGGTGCGGCTCGTCGCGGAACTCCCGGGTGGCCGGGGCTGGACCAATCCCGGCGCGCCGGAGCCCCGGCGAACGTCTCGGATCCGATGCCTGCCAACTGGCGTGCGAGCTTTCCGTGACTTTTCACCCTCCGGGGCTTCGCTGCGCTCCAGCTTCGGCCACTCCCGCTCGGCGGATGCCCCCCCTGTCGGCCGGAAAGCCCGGCCTACACGGCGCCGGCTTCGGCGCTTCGGGGAGGTGCGGCGACTTCGCCGGCGATGTCCAGCGCGGGAGCGGGACTGACGTGCGTTCCCGGCTTGAGCTGCGGGGCGGTCGTGTGCTCGTCGATGATGCGGTGGATCTGCTCGGCGTCCATCACTTCTTTTTCGACCAGCTCGCGGGCCATGTGCTCCAGCACTTCGCGGCGGCGGGTGAGAATCTCGTGCGCGGTCAGCGCGGCATGGTCGATGATCCGCTTCACTTCCAGATCGATCTCGCGCAGCGTCTGCTCGCTGTGGGCGTATTCCGCATTGGCGACGTACATCGCGGGGGCGAACGGAGCCCGGCCGCTGTCCCGGTAATTGACCCGGCCCAGCTTGGGGCTCATTCCGAATTCCATCACCATCCGCCGGGCGACGTCGGTGGCCCGCTCAAGGTCGTTCTGGGCGCCGGTCGAAATCTCCTTGTAAATGATTTCTTCGGTGGTGATGCCCCCCAGCATGACGCAAATGCGGCTTTCGAGCTCGGTCTGTGTCACCAGGTGCCGGTCGTCGCTGGGACGTTGCATCATGTAACCCAGCGCCGCCATCCCGCGGGGGATGATCGAAATCTTGTGGACCGGGTCGGTATTGGGCAGGCTGCAGGCGACGAGGGCATGGCCGCATTCGTGAAAAGCCACGCGCTGTTTTTCGTCGGGGGGGATGATGCGGGTCTGCTTTTCGAGCCCGGCCACGACCCGTTCGATTCCCTCTTCGAACTCGGCCATGGTGACGCGGTTTTTGTTCTTCCGCGCTGCCAGCAGGGCTGCCTCGTTGACGAGGTTGGCGAGGTCCGCCCCCACGAACCCGGGAGTGAGCTTGGCCAGATGCTTCAGATCGACGTTGTCGTCAACTTTGATCTTGCCCACGTGCACCTTGAGAATCGCCTCGCGCCCCTTGACGTCGGGACGGTCGACGAGCACGTTGCGATCGAAGCGGCCGGGACGCATCAGGGCCGGGTCGAGCGTTTCGGGGCGGTTGGTCGCCGCCAGCACGATCACGCTCTGATCCGATGAAAAACCATCCATCTCGACCAAAAGCGCGTTGAGCGTCTGCTCGCGTTCGTCATGCCCCCCCGGATAACCGCTCCCGCGGACCTTCCCGAGCGCGTCGAGCTCGTCGATGAAGATGATGCTGGGGGACCGGGCGGCGGCCTGGCTGAACATGTCGCGCACCCGCGCGGCCCCGACGCCGACGAACATTTCGACGAAGTCCGAGCCCGACAGGCTGAAAAACGGAACCCCCGCTTCGCCGGCGATCGCCTTGGCGAGCAGCGTCTTGCCCGTCCCCGGCGGACCGACGAGCAGGACGCCGCGGGGAATGCGCCCTCCCAGGGCCTGGTATTTTCCGGGAGATTTCAGGAACTCGACGATTTCCCTCAATTCTTCCACCGCCTCGTCAACGCCGGCCACGTGGTCGAACGTGACGTCGAGGTCTTCCTGGGCGTGCATCCGTCCGCGGCTGCGGCCGAAGGAGAGGGCCGAGCCGGCCCCTCCCGTCTTCCGCAAGATCACGAAAAACAGCACCAGCAGCAGAATCGGGAAGGCGTAAACGAAGATCTGCATGGGCAACTCGGACGGGGGCCGCTCGTAGGCGGGAACGATTCCCTTCTCCTGGGCGAGCTCCTTGATCCGGTCGCGATCGTTGTCACTGATGCCGACGATCGGGACGACGTACTTGATGACCGCTTCGGTCTTTTCGTCGCCGGAACGCTTTTCGTCGTCGGGCTGGGACTGAAACGTGATCAGTTCCCGGCCGATCGTGAACTTGAAGACGTTGTCGGCAGTGTATTTTCCCTCTTTAAGGCCGTTCTCGAAGTCCCCGGAGGTGATCTCCTTCGTCGGGTTGCTCTTGACGAACAACCAGTGGATCACCAGGGCCAGGGCGACAGCGATGAGGACGTACCAGATGATGTGGCTGGCAGGGCCCTTTTCCGTGCGGCCTTTGTGGGGTCCTGTTCCCGACGGTTTCGGATCGTTTCCTGAAGAATTGCTGCTGTCTGAGGTGGGCATGAGAGAACTCTATGCTCCATAACCCGGTCGGTCAACTCCGTGGAGAGCGCCCGCCGGCGAATAATGCGGCTTGCAGTGAATTTGACGGAAACCTAAAATTAGACGTGACATGCACAAAATCGCCGTTCTAGGATCGACAGGCTCGATCGGCACCAATTGCCTCGACGTCATCGAGGCGTTGCCCGAGCGGCTCAACCTTCGCGGGGTGGCGGCGCGGTCGAGCTGGCAGCTTCTGGGACGGCAGAGCGAGCGGTTCGCGCCGCGCTGGGCCGTTCTCAGCGACGCCTCTCTCAGGGACGTCGTCCCCCGCAGCGCATTTTCGTCGAAAACCGAATTGCTGTTCGGTCCGGAAGGAGTCGAACGGCTGGCCGCCGACCCGGAAACCGACGTGATCGTTTCGGGGATCGTGGGCGCGGCGGGGCTGGCGGGAACCTGGGCGGCTCTCGAAGCTGGAAAACGGGTGTGCATCGCCAATAAAGAGACGCTGGTCGTCGCGGGCCCTCTGGTGATGGATCTCGCCCGCCGCCGCGGAGGCCAGGTCCTGCCGGTCGACAGCGAGCACAGCGCCATTTTTCAGGCCCTGCAATCGGGGCACGCGGCGGAAGTGCGGCGGATCGTGCTGACGGCCAGCGGCGGTCCTTTCCGGGGGATGTCGGCCGAAGAACTGCGGCACGTCACCCCCGCCATGGCCCTGGCTCACCCCACCTGGAACATGGGCCGGAAAATCACCGTCGATTCGGCGACGATGATGAACAAGGCGCTGGAGGTGATCGAGGCCAAATGGCTGTTCGGCCTGGAGGTCGATCAGATCGAGGTGGTCGTCCATCCCCAGTCGGTGGTGCATTCGTTCGTCGAATTCGTCGACGGTTCGGTGATCGGTCAGCTCTCGCCGCCGGACATGAAGCTCCCCATCCAGTACGCGCTGACCTGGCCCGACCGCATGCCAGGCCCGAGTCCCCGGCTCGACTGGAAGAATCGCTTCCAGCTCGAGTTCGAACCCCCCGATCTCGACCGGTTTCCGACCCTGGGGCTGGGGTTCGAAGTCGCCAGGCGCGGAGGGACGTGCGGGGCCGTTCTCAACGCGGCGAACGAAGCCGCCGTCGAACGGTTTCTCAACAACGACCTTTCGTTCGGCGACATTCCCCGCGCCTGCCGCGCGGTTCTTGAAGCCCACGATTTTGACCCGTCCCCGTCGCTGGCGGCATTGCTGCAGCATGACCGGAGGGCGCGAGAGGAGATACAACGGTGGAAATCCTAGCATTCAGCTTCTCGCTTTCGAATCTTTCGAGCATCGTCCTGGTGGCCCTGGGGCTGGGGCTGGTGATCTTCATTCACGAGCTGGGGCACTTCGCCGTCGCCAAGTGGTGCGGCGTTAAGGTCGAGCGATTCAGCATCGGGTTCGGACCGGTCCTGTGGAGGATAACGCGGGGCGAGACCGAATATGCCCTTTCGGCCATTCCGGTGGGAGGCTACGTCAAGATGCTCGGACAGGACGATGCCGACCCTGGCCAGATGGCCGACGACCAGATCGCCCGGGACCCGCGCTCGTACACGGCCAAGTCGGTCCCGCAACGGATCGCGATCATCTCGGCGGGCGTGATCAACAACATGGTCTCGGCGGTGCTGTTTTTCGTGGTGGCGTTCATGTTCGGAGTGCAGTACCAGCCGGCGGTGGTGGGGAGCGTCGTTCCCGGGATGCCGGCCTGGGAGGCCGGCCTGAGGCTGGGGGACACGATTACGCGGATCAACGACCGCGAAGACAAGGAGCTGGGCTTTACCGACGTGCGGCTGGCAGTTGCCCTGTCGAGCGCCGATGAGCAGGTCGAAATCATGGGCCTGCGCAACGGCAAGTCATTTACGACAAAGGTCAAGCCGGTGCGCCTGGAAGGGCAACTCGTCCCGACGATCTTCGTCGAGGCCGAGCAGTCACTGACGCTCCCCGCTCCGGGAGACGACGACCCGCGGTTCAAATTGACGATTCCCGGCCTGTCGGCCTCGCGGGCCGAGCCCCCCTTCGAACCGGGGGACGAGCTGAAGGAAATCGACGGCGTGGTCTTGAACGATTACGCCGATCTGGCTCTGGAACTCGCCAAGAAGCGCGATCGCCGCGTCGAGTTCGGGGTGCGGCGCAAAGGCGCAACGAAGGGCGGGCCGCTGACGAAGATCGGCGTGGATCCCAACCACTTCCGGGTCCTGGGCATGAAGATGGCGATCGGTCAGATCAAGGCGATTCAGCGCGGGTCGCCCGCCGAGCGCGCCAAGCTTCGAGTCGGCGACACGATCACGCACGTTCTCGAGCCCGAGCAGAAGACCATCGGCGTCGACCTCGATCCGCTGGAGCTGCCCGATTACTTCGCCGGGCTGGCCGGCAAAGAGGTGCTGCTGCGCGTCAAGCGCGAGGTGAGCGGGGGCAATCCCGTACCCGAAAAGGTGGCGCTGATTCCGGACGACCGGCCAGGGTGGACCGAACGCCCCAGTTCGCTCAAGGACTCTCCGATGTCGATTCCGGCCCTTGGCGTCGCCGTCCACGTCCTGCATCATGTCGTGGACGTCGATCCTGATGGACCGGCGGCAAAGGCCGGAATCAAGAAGGACGACAACATCCAGCAGATCCGGTTCGTTCCCTCCAAAAAGGCCGATCAGGACCAGACCGGCGAAGAGCCCGAGTCGATCAAGTTTGGCGATGCGCAGCGCAACTGGCCATACGCCTTCTGGCTCATTCAG
>JBLMWR010000363.1:0-3042 GCA_050257335.1 Deltaproteobacteria bacterium
GCCGGTGCTCCGCGAGACTGACTGCATCAGGACTGCTCCTGGCGGGCAGTCTTTAATGGGCTTCGAGAGCCCCACGGTGCGGCAACCGCACTCGTGGGGCTTTTTTTTGGAATGACGCGTATTGCGGCCCGTTCGGGAGAATCTTTATGAAAGAGTTCTGGTTGTTCATCGGCTTCTTCATCGTCTGGTTCGCCCTCAACCGCTGGATCCTGCCGCTGTTCGGCGTGCCCACCTGAATGAGCGGGGCCTGCGCGCGCGTGCCGCGCGTCGAAAAGACGGAAGAGGACCAGGCTTCCGGCAACAAAATTCGAACCGATTCAAAAGCGATTGCTGGCGTCGAACCCGAGAATGCCACCAGGATCTCCAAAAACCCCCAGACGATTCGACGCACGGAAACTGAACGATGAGCCGCCAGAAAGACGTACTGCTGCGATGGATGCGACTGGCCGGCCGCACGGCGGTCGGGCTGGCGTTCGTCGCCGGCGTCAGCCTGCTGCTTTTGTGGCTGGCCGGCAAGTTCGCTCCCAAGGTCCCTGCGGAGCCCGTCGTCGGCCAATCCGCCGAGCCCGAATTCACGGGCCGCGCAGTACCCGCGCGTTTAATTCGGGTTCCGCTCGTGGAGCCCGCCGCCGGGACGATCAAGGCGGTGCACGAGACGACGATCGGTTCGAAGCTCATGGCTCGCGTGGTCGAGGTCAATCTCAAGGCGGGGCAGTCGGTGCACAAAGGGGACGTGCTCGTGCGCCTGGACGATGCCGACCTGCGGGCGAAACTTCAGCAGGCCCAGGCAGCGCTCGCCTCCGCCGAGGCCGCTCACTCCCAAGCCGCGGCCGATGAAAAACGGTTCGCGGGGTTGCTCAAGTCCAATGCGGTCAGCCGGCAGGATTACGAGAAAACGGCGACCGCGCTGAAATCGACCGAGGCCGAGCTGCGCCGCGCCCGGGAAATCGTCAACGAAGTGCAGGTCACGCTGGAATGGGCGACCGTCCTCGCGCCCATGGACGGAACGGTGATCGACAAGAAGGTGGACGTCGGGGACCTGGTCCGACCCGGGCAGATGCTCGTCACACTGTTCGATCCGAAACGGATGCAGCTCGTCGCCAGCGTCCGCGAATCGCTGGCGCAAAGGCTCGCCGTCGGGCAGAACATCGGCGTCGACATCGAGGGGATGAAGAAGAAGTGCATCGGCACGATCAGCGAAATCGTTCCCGAGGCCCAGGCTGCCAGCCGCGCGTTTCAGGTCAAAGTCACCGGCCCCTGCCCGGCGGGAATCTACACCGGGATGTTTGCACGGCTGCTGATCCCGCTCGAGGATGAGCAGGTGCTCGTCGTTCCTCGCCAGGCGATCCGGAACGTGGGCCAGCTCGAGCTGGTGGACATCGTCGAGAAGGGGCGCGCCGGCCGGCGGGCAGTCCGCACGGGGCGCACGTTCGACGACCAGGTCGAAGTCCTCTCCGGGCTGCGCGAGGGGGAACGTGTCGCCGTTCCCGGCGGGGCCTCTGCGTCACAGGAGGACGACCGTGGCTGACACCTCCGCCGCCCCGGAACATCACTTCACGAACAAGATCGTGAAGGTGTTCCTGGAATCGAATCTCTCGCTGATTCTGATCCTCCTGGCGACGGTCATGGGGCTCACGGCGCTGGCGCTCACCCCCCGCGAAGAGGACCCGCAGATCGTCGTCCCCCTGGCCGACGTGTACGTCAATTTTCCCGGACACTCGGCGGCCGAGGTCGAGCAACTGGTCGCCACCCCGCTGGAAAAGATCCTCTACCAGATCGACGGCGTCGAATACGTCTATTCGATGAGCCGCGAAGGGCAGGCCATCATCACCGTCCGCTATTACGTCGGGGAAGACCGCGAGCGGAGTCTGGTAAAGCTTTTTAAGAAAATCGACGAGAACGTCGACACGGTTCCCCCGGGCGTGGCCGGGTGGGTCGTCAAACCCGTCGAGATCGACGACGTTCCGATCCTCACGCTCACTTTAACTGGGGCGGCGACCGACGATATGACGCTGCGCCGCGTGGCCGAGGAGCTGGCCCAGCGCCTGGCCGGCGTGCAGGACGTGTCGCGCGCCTACGTCGTCGGCGGGCGGCCGCGGGTCGTGCAGGTGTTGCTCGACCCCGATGGCATGGCGGCCCATCGCGTCTCGCCGCTGGAAGTCCAGCGGGCCATTCAGGGGGCCAACGTCCGCCAGACCGCAGGAGACTTCCGCGCCGGCGACCGGCTGATTCGCGTCGAGGCCGGGGAGCCATTCGCCAGCACAGCCGAGGTGCGCGACCTGGTCGTCGGCGTCTTCGACGGACAACTGGTGTTTCTCAAGGACGTGGCCCGCATCGACGACGGACCGGAGGAAACCGGCAACTACGTGAGGCACGGCTGGGGGCCGGCGCAGGGATTTACGAAACACGAAGATTTCCCCGGGACGGTGGTGGGCGAACCGGCGCATGCCGCGATGCCGACAAAGCCGCACGGCCCGTCTCAGGCGGCCGTCACGATCGCCATCGCCAAGAAGAAGGGCTCGAACGCCGTCTGGGTGGCCAACGCCGTCCTGCGTCAGGCCGAAACACTGCGCGATACCGTCGTGCCGGGAGACATGGACCTCGTGCTCACCCGCAACTACGGCCTCACGGCCAACGAAAAGGTCAATGAGCTGGTCGAAGGCCTGGCGGTGGCTGTCCTGATCGTCGTAGCCCTGCTGACATTGGGGCTGGGCTGGCGGGAGGCGCTTATCGTCGCCGTCGCCGTGCCGGTCGTCTTCGGTCTGACTCTGGCGGTGAATCTTTTGCTGGGGTTTACAATCAATCGCGTTACGCTCTTTGCGCTGATCCTGTCGCTGGGCCTGCTCGTGGACGACCCGATCGTCGATGTCGAGAACATTGCCCGGCACTTCGCCCTCCGCAAGAGGGCCACCCGCCGGATCGTGCTGGAAGCCGTCGCCGAAATCCGCCCGCCGTTGATCACCGCCACGCTGGCGGTCATCGTCAGCTTTCTCCCGATGTTTTTCATCACCGGCATGATGGGCCCCTATATGCGTCCCATGG
>JBLMWR010000364.1:0-2840 GCA_050257335.1 Deltaproteobacteria bacterium
CCGCGATCTCGATATCGGACGGGTCTACCTCCCTGAGGCAGATTGCCGGCGGTTCGGGTATTCCCGTGACGACCTGCGCGCCCGGCTGACGAACCCGCCCTTCCTGGAGCTGATGAAATTCGAGGTCGAGCGGGCCCGGCAATGGCTGGCGCCGTGGAAGGACCGAATGCTGTCCGAACTGCGCCCCTTTCCCCTGCGGATCCAGGTCGATATCGAGCTGTTTGCCCGGGGAGGAGAAAGAATTCTGGACCGAATTGCCGGAATCGGATACCGTGTGTGGGATGAGCGGCCGGTGGTGACGAAAGGAGACGTACTGAGGCTGTTCCTGGGATGTCTGTGGAGGGGCGTCAAAAGGCGGATCCGTTCGCCGTAACGAAAGCAAGGAGTGCTGGCATGTCGATTCGAACACGGATGTTCGTCGTCGCGGCTGTGGCGTTTCTGTCGCCGGCCTGTACTCGACACATCCTGCAGATGTCGAGCCCGGAACAGGCGTCAACGGTGACGCTGTTCGACGGTGGAGAGGAAGGCGCCGCCGAGGACGATACGGTCGTCGTCCTCAATGAGCCGGCGCAGATCTCCAGGGTTGCCCGGTATTTCCGGAAACGGGCGGGTAAATGGGAACCGTATACGGGCAGAATCGACCAGTCGCGGCGGTACCAGATTTCGTTCCGCAAGGGAGACGACGTCACCGACCGCTTCTGGATCGTCAAGGGCTCGTTGTTTCTGCATTCCCCCACGGGAAAATACTACAAATGCGATCTGTCCGACGCGGAGCGCTCGGAACTGCTGAATCTGTTTTCCGATTCGCGGCCTGCCGCAAACGCGGCGCAGACTGCGTCGGAAGGGGATGATTCACGCTCTCCGGACGCGCAGGCAAAACGCCTGCGGGGCGACGAAGGAGCCTAGGGATGTTCCGCCGAACAGGGATGTTCGCCCGAACAAAAATGTTCGCGGTGATGGGCGCCCTGCTGCTGTCGCAGGGCTGCATGCACGCGCGGATCATCCGCCTGTCGAGCCTCGCACAGGCGAATGTCGTCCAGCTCGAGGATGGGGGAGACCCGGACCGGGAGGGGGATGAGACGCTGTTCGTCCTGGATGAACCAGCCGATCGGGACAAGGTGACCGCGTTTCTCAAGGAGCGTTCGGAATTCTGGAGGCCTACGGGAGATGTTCCCCGCCCGGCCCGGTATACTCTGTCTTTCCGCAAGAACGGCGAATCCACTGACGTCTTCTGGATCAACCGGGGGCGGGTCGAGACGATGGACGCGTCCGGGACGACGTATGCAATCACCCTGTCGGACGCCGAGGTCGATCAACTCGTGGAGCTCTTCCATTGGACGCGGAACTTCAAAAATCAGAAGTGAAGGCCGACAGCGAGTGCTCCGTCGCGGAATCGTACGAGTATTGTCGGCGGCTGGCCAGAAAGACCGCGCGAAACTTTTATTACTCGTTTCTGACGCTGTCCCGCGACCGCCGGCGGGCGATGTGCGTTCTGTACTCGTTCATGCGCGTCACCGACGATCTGGGAGACAGCGACCAGTCGCAGACGGTGCGGGAGTCGGGGCTTAGGCGCTGGGAAGCGAGCCTGCTGCGGGCCTGCGGTTCGGGTTCATGCGATCATCCCGTGCTGCCGGCGCTGATCGACGTCATCGGCCGCTACCGCATTCCCGTCGATTACCTGCTCGATGTGATCGCCGGGGTCGAAATGGACCTCGAGCCGGTCGCCTTCGCGACCTTCGACCAACTGGCCGATTACTGCTACCACGTCGCCGGCGCCGTGGGACTGGCCTGCATTCACCTGTGGGGGTTTCACGACGCGCGGGCGCCGGCGGCGGCGCTCGACTGCGGGACTGCTTTTCAGCTCACCAACATCCTGCGCGATCTGGGCGAAGACACGGCCCGCGGACGGGGCTACCTCCCCCGTGAAGACCTCGACCGCTTTCAGCTTACCCGCGCCGATCTGGCCGGGAAGAGCCGGGCCGCGCAAACCGCAGCGGGCGGCCGGCGCGACGAACGTTTCGAACGGCTGATGCAGTTCGAAGTCGCCCGGGCCCGCGAATACTACGCGCGCGCCGCGCCGCTGTATGACTATCTCGATCCCCCCGGCAAGCCGATCCTGGAAACGATGTTCCGCATCTACGGCGGCCTGCTCGACGAGATCGAACGCCGGCGATACGACGTCTTCAGCCGGCGCGTCGAGCTCTCGCGCGGGCGGAAACTTTTGATCGCCGGCCGTGTGCTCGCGCGGGAAAAAATGCGGGCCCTGTTCGGCGGCCGGTGAGCGGCTTCAACTGCCGCGGCCTTTGACGGAAGCGCGCCCCTGGCCCCGATTCACGCCGATTTCCCGCAGCCCTTATCAAGGCTTCACAATCGCGTGCTACAGTCCGGACGGCTAAGGAAAGCACCGAGACGCGATCGCGGCGGGACTGCACCAGCCCCTGCCCCCCCTCACGGGCCCCGCCGCGACCGGTTTCGGATTCAGAGGCTTGATGAAGCGCATCCGATCGATCTTCGTGAGTGACGCGCACCTCGGGTGCCGGTACACACACGCCGACAGCCTGCTCGCCTTTCTCGGGAATCATCAGCCGGAGTACCTGTATCTCGTCGGCGACTTCGTCGATGGCTGGCGGCTGCGAAAGGGCTGGTACTGGGACGACACCTGCACGTTCCTCGTCAAGCGAATCGTCGACATGATGAAGCGCGGGACGAAGGTCTACTACACCCCCGGCAATCACGACGAGTTCCTCCGCGATTTCATCGACAACCTGGGAAGCGTGCAGTTGGCCGACGAGTTCATCCACGTGACGGCCGACCGCCGCCGGCTGCTCGTCACGCACGGC
>JBLMWR010000365.1:0-5996 GCA_050257335.1 Deltaproteobacteria bacterium
GCCCTGCGGAATCCACCGCTGGACCGGCCCCCCGCGAAGCCACTCGTCCTCGAATTCCGGGAATTTCTTGAGGTCTTCGAAGCCATGCACGTCTTTTCGCGGGTCAAAGCCGAGCGTTTTGGCTTTTTCAAGCCAGAACGGGCTTCCGGTCGCGGGATTGAAGTGCCATTCGACAGTTTCGCGCACATGCGCATCGAGCCGTTCCTTGGCCGCTTTGATCTTCGCGGCCAGATCCGCAGAGGTTGTGCTCACGATTCGGTAGACTCCGGCAGGGCAGGTCGAATTCGGAAGGACAATCAGGAGGGAACCGCAATGGCGGTTATTCCACCATCTTAGGGAATCGTGCCGGCTTTTCAACGCAGTCGCGGGTCGGCTGCCGCGTGCGCCCCGGTCCGCTTCGCGAACACTCAACGAACGCAAAAAACCCCCGACGACTGACAGAAAGTCAAAATCGTCAGGGGTGATGCGCAGGTACGGCAATCAAATTGCCGGCAAATCAACCGCCGGGTGGCAGCGGTGGAGCACCTGGCGGCGGAGCGCCCGGAGGCAGGCCGCTCCCTCCCCCAGGGCCCATCGGAGGCATGCCGCCCGGAGGTGGAGCACCTGGAGGAGCGCCGGGTAATGCCGGTGGCACACCGGGAGGCAGGCTCGGATCGCCGCCCGGGCCGAACGGGGGTGTGAACCCCCCACCCCCTGGATTGACCGGAGGAGCCGGCGGTATCACCGTAACGCCTGGAGGATTTGATGGCGGTGGCCCGAACGTCGGTGGGCCACTCCCGCCCGGTCCCATACCACTTCCGGGAGGCGCGCCACTTCCCGGGGGCATGCTTCCCGGCGGCGGACCCATTCCCGGCGGCGGACCCATTCCCGGAGGCATGCCGCCGGGAGGCATGGACGGTGGCATCGATCCTGGAGGAGGTCCGCCTGGCGTGCTTCCCGGAGGACCGCCTGCGCCCGGCATTCCTCCGGGAGACCCCGGCGGCGGTCCCATTCCCGGTGCGCCACTTCCAGGGCCGCCAGGTCCAGTCGGAATGCCACCCGCCCCGCCCGGAGGGCCACCTGTCCCGGCCGGAGGGCCACCGGCACCGCCCGGTGGACCACCCGCTCCGCCCGGAGGCCCGCCAGCGCCACCCGGAGGCCCGCCAGCGCCACCCGGAGGCCCGCCAGCACCGCCCGGAGGCCCGCCACCTCCGCCCGCCGACGCCGGCCCGGCACCACCGCCCAATCCGCCCCCGGAACCACCTCCATAGCCCCCGCCAAGGCCCCCTCCGTAACCGCCTCCAAATCCGCCATATCCACCACCGTAACCGCCGCCGCCGTAGCCACCATAACCGCCCCCGTATCCCCCGCCGGATCCATAACCCCGTCCGGCCCGCGGCCGTCCCGATCCTGTGTCGTCGTCAGTCGCGTTTGACGACTTCTTCTCTTCCTTCTTCTTTTTCTTCTTCTTTTTCTTGCTGTCGGTCTTCTCCTTCTCCTTGATCGAATCGTCATCGGCCAGCTCATCGTCGGCGTCGCTGGTCCCGGTCGACTTGGAATCTGCCGTATCCGCGGCCTTGCGGGTTGGAGTCCAGGTGGACGTCGACTTGCGGCGGATTTCGGCGTTTCCTTCCAGAGTCAGCATCAGAGTTACGCCAAAGGCGACGAGCGTTCCGAGCATCCACACTCTTGGATTTGGTGCGACCATACCACGTCTCCAGCAAGGGGGGGCAAGATCCGGACCGCGGAAGAATCCCTGCGACTGCCATGAATTCAACGTCGGCTTATGCTTTATTATCGTGCATCCTATCCGGGCAGATTCCAATTTGCAACGTTTTTTTCGCGAATTAGCGAGGCGGGTCCGCAGCCGAGCCGCAGGCCAGGCCTGCACCGCTCGAACCCCCGCTGGTGCACCCCATCGCTCTCGTCATCCGGCTGACCCGTGACATCCCGCCGCGCCTGTGATAAAACCACGCCTGTGGAAACGGATCAATCTTCGTCAGGGAGGGACGGCAGGTGGTGGCGCAGGTCTACGGATTCATCCCCGCGCGGCTCGCTTCCACGCGGCTCCCACGGAAGCTGCTGTTGGCCGAGACGGGCCGACCTCTCATTCAGCATACCTGGGAATCGGCCCGACGCGCGAAAACCCTGGCCGACGTCGTCATTGCCACCGACAGCGCGGAGATCGCCGAGGTCATCTGCTCGTTCGGCGGTCGTTGCGAGTTGACTGGTGAACACCCCAGCGGTACCGACCGGATCGCCGAAGTCGTCGCGCGTTCGTTTTCCGCGGCCGAGATCGTGGTCAACATCCAGGGTGACGAACCGGAAGTTGACCCGCAATCTATCGACCTGCTGGTGCAGCTTCTCATCGAGCATCCCGAAGCGCACATGTCGACGCTGGCCGCGCCCATTCGCCGGCGCGAGGTTCGCGACAATGTCGCGTGCGTCAAGGTCGTTTGCGCGGCAGATGGCAGGGCGCTCTATTTCAGCCGCAGTCTGATCCCCTTCTGCCGCGATCAGGACCCCGACCGATTGCTCGCCGAAGACCCGCCCTGGCTGCTCCATCTGGGCTTGTATGCCTATCGCCGCGAGTTCCTGATGAAATTGACGAAACTCCCGGTCAGCCGGCTGGAAAAGCTGGAAAAGCTGGAACAATTGCGCGCCCTGGAGGCCGGCGCGGTCATTCAGGTCGGCGTCGTCGAACGGTCTGCCGTTGGCATCGACACTCCGGAAGATTATGCTCGATTTGTGGAGCGGTCCCGCGTCGCCGGACGCATCCCGGGTCCGCATGTGCAGCTCCCATCCCCGAAATCCGCCCCGTCAGAATCTGGACAGGGCCCAGATCCGAAATCCCAAATCCGAGTTTCATGACCAAGCACATTTTCGTCACCGGCGGCGTCGTCAGCTCTCTTGGTAAAGGGCTGACCTCCGCGTCGATCGGGCTGCTTCTCGAAAAGCGCGGCCTGCGCGTGCGGATGCAGAAGCTCGACCCGTACATCAACGTCGATCCGGGGACGATGAGCCCCTACCAGCACGGCGAGGTGTATGTACTCGACGACGGCGCCGAGACCGACCTCGACCTGGGGCACTACGAGCGCTTCACGAACAGCCTCCTTTCCCGCGATTCGAACTTCACCACCGGCCGGATCTACCTGAGCGTCATTAACAAAGAGCGCCGCGGCGAATACCTGGGGAACACCGTGCAGGTCGTCCCGCACATCACCAATGAGATCAAGGCCTGCATCCGCAAGCTCGCGGCCCCGGACGTCGACGTGGTGATTACCGAGCTGGGCGGCACCGTCGGCGACATCGAGGGGCTGCCCTTCCTCGAAGCCATCCGCCAGATCCCGCTCGACATCGGCCGGCAGAACTGCCTGTTCATTCACCTGACGCTGGTGCCGTTCCTGAAGGCCGCCGGCGAGGCCAAAACCAAGCCGACCCAGCACAGCGTCGGGCAGCTCCGGCAGATCGGTATTCAGCCCGACATCCTCATCGTCCGCACCGAGCGCGAGCTGGGCCGCGACAACGCCGAAAAGATCGCCCTCTTCTGCAACGTCGAAAAGAACGCCGTCATCGAAGAGCCCGACAAGGAATTTTCGATCTACGAAGTTCCGCTGGGACTGGTGGACAACGGCCTCGACCAGCTCATCGTCGACAAGCTTTCGCTGCCGGCCCTGCCCATCGACATGAGCGAGTGGCAGCACCTGCTGCACAAGGTGCGGAATCCCGATCACGAGGTGACGATCGCCGTCGTCGGCAAATACATCCAGCACAAGGATGCCTACAAGTCGATCTACGAAGCTCTCGATCACGCCGGCATCGCGCACTCGACGCGGGTCATCGTCAAGCGGATCGAGGCCGAGGAGCTGGAGCGCCAGGGGCCCGAGGTGGCGCTCAGCGGCGTCGACGGCGTTCTCGTCCCCGGAGGTTTCGGGATGCGCGGCATCGAAGGCAAGATCGACGCCATCCGTTACGCCCGCGAATGCGAAGTTCCCTTTTTCGGCATCTGCCTGGGAATGCAGTGCGCGGCCATCGAATTCGCCCGCAACATGCTGCACCTCGAAAACGCCAACAGCACCGAATTCGCCGCCGATACGCCCCACCCGGTCATCTGCCTGCTCAATGACCAGCGAAAGGTGATCGAAAAGGGGGCCACGATGCGGCTGGGGGCCCATGCCTGTCTGCTCGAACCGGGATCGCGGGCGGCCGAGTGTTACGATGCCGAGCGGATCTCCGAACGCCACCGGCACCGCTACGAGTTCAACCCGGAATACCGCCATCAGTTCGTCGAGGCGGGAATGCGGCTCTCGGGCGTGAGCCCCGACGGCGGACTCGTGGAGATCATCGAGCTGGCCGACCATCCCTGGTACGTGGCGGTGCAGTTCCATCCCGAGTTCAAATCAAAACCGAATCGGGCCCATCCAATCTTTTCCGGATTCATCGAAGCCGCCCTCAACCATCACCAGCAGCGGCTGCAGATGACGCTGTGAACGGCCTGCTGAACGTCAACAAGCCCTCCGGCATGACCTCGCGGCGGGTGGTCGACATCGTCGCCCGCCGCGCCGGAACGAAGCGCGCCGGCCATGCCGGAACCCTCGACCCGCTGGCCAGCGGCGTCCTTGTCATTTGCCTGGGGTGGGCCACGCGGCTGGTGGCCTTCCTCCAGGACCGTCCCAAGACCTACCTGGCCCGTTTTCTCCTGGGACGCACGAGCGACACTGACGACGTCACCGGCGAGTTGATCGAGGTGCCCGATGCTCCGAAGCCGCCACGCGCGGCTGTCGAAACGGCGCTGCGGGCGTTCGTCGGGGAAATCATGCAGGTCCCGCCCCGCTTCTCGGCCGTGCACGTCGCCGGCCGCCGCGCCCATAAACTGGCCCGCCGCGGGAAACCGGTGCAGCTTGAGCCGCGCCCCGTCCAGGTCCATCGCATCGACCTGATCGGCTACGAATTCCCCGAGCTGGAGCTCGAGATCGAGTGCGGTTCCGGAACCTACATCCGTTCCCTCGCGCGCGACCTGGGCAACGCCCTGGGCTGCGGAGGGGTGATGAGCGCGCTCGTCCGTCAACGAAGCGGCGATTTCTCGCTGGCAACGGCCGCAACGATCGAGGAGCTGGCCACCCGGCCGATCGCCGAACTGCTCATCCCTCCGCTGGCGGCCGTCGCCGACTTTCCCCGATATACCTGCACGCCTGCCGACCTCGACCAGTTGACCCGCGGCCGCCCCCTGTTGTGTCCTGCCGAACCCCCATATCCGGCCGATGCCTTCGTGGCCCTGCTCGATGCCGCCGGCCAGTTGCAGGCCATCGCCGTCTTCGATGCCGCCGAACATCTGCTCCGCCCCCGCCAGGTCTTCCTTCCCGGCTGCTCGGGAAAAGGGGCTCCCTGATTGCTCTTGTGCTGAACGGCCTGTTCGGGTATCACGCCACTCGCAAACCTCTCCTCTCGATTCCCCTCAAGTCTGTCGACCGGCCACGGAGCCCGTGCCGGGAGCCTCGTCGATGCGCTCCTCCCTGCTGATTTTCTTGATCGTTGCCGTGCTCGCGCCCTCGGTACAGGCTGCGTCCGACGTCAAATTTCCATACGAGACGGTGATCGAAGCCGACGAGACGTACGTCCGCAGCGGGGCGGGGACCAAGTATTATCCCACGGCGAAGCTACGGCGAGGCGACAAGATTGTCGTCCATCGGCATGACCCGGGGGGATGGTTCATGATCGCCCCGCCCCCGGGAAGTTTCAGTTGGGTGCCGGCAAAGTATGTGCAGAAAACGGGCGACCGCGGGACGATCACAAGCAACAAGGTCGCCGCGCGGGTGGGCAGCTTCGAAAGCGATATTCGTGAAGTCTTTCAGCGGACCCTCGCCGAAGGGGACGAAGTTCACATCCTGGGCGAAAAAATGCTGGCGCCGGAAACCGGCAACGGTCCACCGGAGCTGTGGTACCGCATTGAACCCCCGCGCGGCGAATGGCGCTGGGTGATGGGGCAGGCGGTCGCCCCGGTGGACCGGCAATCCGAT
>JBLMWR010000366.1:0-10000 GCA_050257335.1 Deltaproteobacteria bacterium
GGGGAGGTCCATCTCAAGCCGCGGCTGGTGCAGTTCCTGCAGGCCATCGGCCTCGATGTCATCTACGAGCGCGGCGCCGGAGACTCTCTCTATTACCGCGACGATTTCGGGCGCGAAATCGAGGTGCTCGACCTGGTGGGGGGCTATGGTTCGCTGCTGCTGGGGCACTCGCATCCGGCGCTGGTTTCCGAAGCGCAGCGGTTGCTGGCGGGCGGGCGGCCGATTCACGCCCAGGGTTCGATCCGGGAATACGGCCAGCGCCTGGCGCGGGAGCTGTCGCGACGGGCCGGGGGAGGCTTTCGCGTCGTCTTCGCCAACTCCGGGGCCGAAGCGGTCGAGGCGGCGATGAAACACGCCCTCCTCGAAACCGGCGGGCGCACGTTTGTCGCGCTGGAAGACGCCTTTCACGGCAAGACGCTCGGGGCGCTGCAGCTTACTGCCAATGAGGAGTACCGCGGGCCGTTTACGCTCCCGGAACCGAACGTCATCCGCGTCCGCCGCAACGATCTGGACGGGCTCGACGCGGCTTTCGCCAGGGTCCGAGATCCGGCCGGCTTCGTTTTCGAGCCCGTCCAGGGGGAGGGCGGGGTCTGGCCGCTCGAGCCGGCCTTCGTAAGACGCGCCGCTGAATTGTGCGCTCTCCGGCGGATTCCGTTGATCGCGGACGAATGTCAGACCGGCCTGGGCCGGACAGGCACGTTTCTGGCGTGCGAGCGCCTGGGGGTGCGTCCTGACTATATTCTGTTGTCGAAAACGCTGGGGGGTGGGCTGGCGAAACTGGGGGCGCTGCTCATCCGCCAGCAGCGGTATCGAGCTTCGTTCGACCTGCAGCACTCCAGCACGTTCGCCGACGATGACTTTTCGTGCGCCCTCGGGCTGAAGACCCTGGAGCTGATCGACCAGTCTGTGCTCGATTGCTGCCGCGAAAAAGGGGAACTCCTGCTTCTCGGGTTGCGCCGCCTGCAGCGCCGCTACCCGGACGTCGTCGCCGACGTGCGCGGGCTGGGACTGCTGCTCGGTCTCGAATTCCGGCCGCGGCAGAAATCGCCCGGCTTTCTCCTTCGTTTTCTCTCGTCGCAGGAGCAACTGCTCCCGCTCGTGGCAGGCTACCTGTTGCGCGCCCACGCGATCCGCGTGGCGCCGGCCCTGAGCCAGCGTTTCACGCTTCGGATCGAACCTTCGGCGTCGATCAGCAACGAGGCGATCGAACGGGTGCTTTCGGCACTGGAAGACGTCTGCGTATGCCTGCAGAACAACGACATCGAGGCGCTGACTGCTTTCCTGAGCGCGGCGCCGTGCTTGCATTCTGCGCTTGCCGCCCCGAGCATCGATGCATCTGCGGTCGAAGTGCCGCCGCCTCTCTTTGCGGATCGCACCGATGGCAAGCCTTTCGTGCGTAATGAACGGCGCTTCCGGGAGCAACAGCGCCGCCCGGCAGGGGTGCCGGTCGGCTGGTTGTGCCATTTCATCGACGGCGCCGAATTCGCCACTCTGGAACCGAGTCTCGCGGATCTGCCCGCCGAACGGCGGGATGCGCTCCTGAACCGCTTCGCGGCCTTCGCCCGTCCGGTCGTGTTGAGCGCCGTTGACGTTCGCTCGCGGCTGGGAAAAGCCGTGCGCCTGTACCCGATCCTGCTGCCGGTGACGTCCCGCTGGATGAAGCATTGGATCGACACGCGTCAACTGGGTGTTCCGCAGGCGCTCGTGCAGCAGGGGCTCGACGTCGCCGGCGCTCTCGGCTGCCGCACGGTTTCGCTTGGACAGTACACCTCGATCGTGACGCTCAACGGCAGGAGCCTTTCCGCCGAGGGGATCGGCGTCACCACGGGGAACAGTTACACCGTCGCGCTGGCGATTCAGGCCCTGGCGCGGGCTCATGAGGAATGCGGCAGCGACCCGGCGGAGCTGGTGCTCGCCGTAGCGGGCGCACTGGGGAACATCGGCCGGACCTGCGCCCAGATGCTCGCACCGCGCTACCGCCGCGTGCTGCTGGTGGGAAGCAGCAAGCCGGGATCGAGGGAGCGCCTGGGCGAGCTGGCGCGAAGGATTCCGAATGCCGAAGCCGCGACCGATCTTTGCATTCTCAATTCGGCGGACATCGTCGTCGCCGCCACGAATGCGGTCGATGCCCCCCTGGGGCCCGACCACTTCGCGCCCGGCGCCGTCGTCTGCGACCTCTCCGTCCCCGCGAGCACCTCGCCCGACCTGGGCGCGCTGCGCCCCGATCTGTTCCTGATCAAAGGCGGGACGGTCCGGCTTCCCGGCGCGGAAGACCTCGAGATTCCCGGTTTCCCCCTGCCACCGGGACACACCTTCGGCTGCATGGCCGAGGGTCTGCTCCTCGGCTGGGAGGGAACGCCCGGCACGTCGTTCGTCGGCGCCGTCCGTCCGGCTCAGGTGCGGCAGGTCGAGGCCATGGCAGGCCGGCACGGATTCGAGCTGTCGGATTACAAGCGACTGTGCGTCTTCGGGTCGCCGGGATGAGAGATTGACCATGAATGCCTCTGTTCAGAACGGCCGATCGCTGGAATCTCGCCGCCGCGCCGCGCCGGGGGACGACGCGTCGGCTGACGCCGGGACTCCGGCGAGTGGGCCAGGCCGGTTGCGGGGAGGCAAGGCGGCAGTGCTTCTGGAACTTCGGGAGGCCGGGTTCCGCATTCCCGATTTTCTTGTCTCTCCCGCAGACCCCGCCGCGGCGGTCGGCGCACTGGGCTTTCCGCTGGTCGTGCGGTCGTCGGCGTCGGTTGAAGACGGCCGCGATGCATCGTTTGCCGGGCAGTTTCGCAGTTTTCTCGGCCTCGGTTCCCTGGAACAGGTCGAAGACGCGATCGTCCGCTGCCGCGAGTCGGCGAGGCTTCCTTCCGTCGCCGGGTACTGCCGGCGGCAGGGGATTGATCCGTCGTCGATCCGCATGGACGTGATCGTGCAACGAATGATCGAGCCGGAGCTGGCAGGGGTGGCATTCACCGTCAATCCCGTGACGGGAGCCGACGAGGTCGTGATCGAGGCGTGTGCGGGACTGGCGGACGGCCTGCTGGCCGGACAGGCGCCTCCGCTTCCGGCCGGCCATCCGCTGCTGGCCCGATACGCCGGGGAGATTGCCGGCGCCGCCCGGAGGATCATGCGGCACTTCGGGGCACCGCAGGACGTCGAATTCGCCGTCGCCGGCGGCCTCGTGTACATCCTTCAGTCGCGCCCCGTCACCCGCATCGGCTTCGCGCCCGACGTCGGCGAGTGGACGACGGCCGACTTTCGTGACGGCGGCGTCTCGAGCCGGGTGTGCAGCCCGCTGATGTGGTCGCTCTACGATTTCATCTGGGAATCGTCCCTGAAAGGCAGCCTGGCGCAGCTCAAGCTGCTCGACCGATCGGCCGACGGAGGCGACTTTCAGGCGGGGCGGATGTTCTTCGGGCGGCCCTACTGGAACCTGGGGGCGGTCAAACGCTGCCTCCTCAAGCTGCCGGGCTTTGTCGAGCGCGAGTTCGACACCGACCTGAGCGTGGAAATCAATTACGCCAGAGACGGGCGGACGACGCCGCTCACGTTGTGGGGCGCGCTCCGCGCCCTTCCCGCCGTTCTGGCCGTCCGCGGCTTCTTCCGCGAGCGCGAGCGGGAGGCCCGCGCGCTTCTGAACGGCGAATTCGACGCCATCGAGCGCCGCTGCGAACAGCCCCCAGACGACGTGGTAGCCGCGTTCCGCACGTTGATCGAGCGCGACTACTTCCGCGTCGAAGGGGCCTATTTCCGCACGGTCTTCGCCGTCTCGCTGGCCAAGCTCGATTTCAAAATGTCGTTTCCCGAGGCCGATTACGCGTCGCTGGCGGCTGCCCTTCCCGGGCTCCGGCACATGGCACCCCTGCGGGCGATCGCCGAAATGAGGAACCGCGGCGAGCGCGACGTTGCCGGACTGGTGCGGGAATTCCGCCACCACAGCCGAAGGGGGATCGACGTCCGCGAGCCGCGCTGGGACGAAGACCGCGAATTTGTCGCCGCGCTTTTTCAGAATCCGCCGGGACCCGCCGGCCCCGACCCCCGGCCGGCGTATGAAACGGCCCGCGCCGCGGCCCTGAGCCGCCTGCCCCGCTGGAAACGGCGCGGCTTCGAACGCCGGCTCGACCGGCTGCGAATGTTCGTCTGGCTCCGCGAGGAAATGCGCGACCTGTCGAACCGGATGTATTATTTCATCCGCCGCGGGGCGCTCGAAATCGCCCGGCGACGTCAGATCGGGGAGGACATATTCTTTATGACGTTCCGCGAAATCTTCGCCGACGACCGTTCGCAGGTCGAGCGGAACCGGGAGATCTTCGACAGTTACCGCAATTTCGCCGCGCCGAACGAGATCGGCTCGCGCTACGTGTACCGCGATGGTCCGCCGCCGGCCGGGGCTCTGCGCGGAATCGGCGCCAGTCCGGGGAGCGCCCGCGGGATCGCCCGCGCGGCGCGGTCGGTGGAGGAGGCGCTGGCAGCCGACGCCGGTTCGATACTGATCTGTCCCTTCACCGATCCGGGGTGGACGCCGGTCCTGGCCCGCGTGACGGGCGTCGTGACCGAGACCGGCGGATTGCTCTCTCATGCCGCAGTCATCTGTCGCGAGTTCGGCATTCCGGCGGTGCTGGGGGTGCCGCACGCGCTGCAACGGATCGGCGACGGGCGCGAGATCGTCGTCGACGGGAATGCAGGCAGCATTCATTTCGTGGAAGAGGCGCTCCGTTCCGCTTCGCCGGGCCCCTGACCGGAAGGGGGCGCTGCAGCCCGTTTGCGGAAGACGAGCCAGCCGAGGGCCAGGCCGACGACGAAGGCGACGCCGCCGATCAGATAGCCCAGGCTCTTGACGGCCCCCATCAGCGGATTGTCGAGGATATTCCCCGAGACGTGATAGCTGGCGATCTTCCAGCCGTCATCCTGTTTGACGAGCGTGGCGCTCCAGTGGTTCTCGAGCTCGAATTCTTTGCCGAGCACATTGTACTTCGCGACGGACGTGCCGTAGGAAATTCCAGTGTCGTCGCCGTAAAGAATGGTCTTTGCCGCGGGCTCGGGGCGTTTGGCGTAGCCCCGGAACACCCTGGCGCCGATCCCCTGGTTCCGGCTCATGAAGTCCTTCAGCCCCTGATGCCCGCGAACGACGTCGCCGTTCTGCCACGTGACCACCACGTCTTCGGTGGCATAGCTGAGCTGCTTTTCAACATCACCGGCGACGACGGCATCGATCAAACCTTTGGCCATCGCCCGCAGCTCGTCATGAACGGCATCTTCGTCGTCCGCAGCCGCGCCGCCTGCATCCTGAGCCGCGGCCGGCGCCGCGGCAAGGCACAAACCGGCCAGAAGAAACACGGCGCGCCGAATCAGGCGACCGGCTCCGGGGCATCGACGTTCGGTCCCGCGACGAATCCCCCCCTGCCCGGCGGCAGCCTCTTTTTTCCACCGCTCGAGACTGCGATCGACGTGCATGGGAGCCCTTTTCAAACCGAGAGCGCAGCGACTGACGGAACTGCGCGTATGCTATCCGCGGGGAGGGGACGGGTCAATCACTGCGCAGCGCGCCCGCGCGCTCGCCGAAGCGCAGTCCCGCGGGAGCCGTCCTGCACAATCTCCTCAACCACAAAACGTGCGTAGAAAAAGGCCTTGTCTTCCCGGTGCAGGCGTTCGGCCAATTCCGCGAGCGGCTGCAACCGCTCAGCAAGCGACTCGGGACGGCTGCGCGGGACGAGGGTGTTCCAGTAGGCCAGCCGGCCCCCCGGGCGCCCGGCCGCAATGACCTTCTCGAGAACGCGCTCGGTATTGTGGGGCGACATGTACTCGAATATATCGCTGAGGTTGAAGCGGTCGATGAGACCGAACTCGTGCGTCTGGAGAAAGTCCTCGAGCGACCGGCAATGCCATTCAAGGCGGTCGAGGCTGGACCTTATGGTCTCGAAATGCTCGGGCCGCAGTGCCAGGGGGAGCGCGGTCTGGTGCCGGCCCGTCAGGATCCACTGCAGGTAGGGGTTGGCCGCCGGATCGAGCGCCGTGACCGCATACCGGGCCCGCTGGAGGATCCGTTCGGCGACGCTCCCTTCGACGTACTTGAAGAACTCGGGATCTCGGCCGAGCCGCCCCATGAGGAACCGCGAAAAAAAGACGCGAAACAGCAGCCGCCAGCGCCAGTTGTCCCACTCCCGCGCGTAGAACTCCTCGCGGTCGGGACGCGGTCCTCCCCGCAGCAGGCGCTCGATGCGGCCCCGTGAATGTACCAGCGGCAGGACACGCGTCCGAAACAGCCGGAAGTAGCGCTCGAATTTTCCGGCGCCGCCGACCCCGACGGCGACCTCCGGCGCGCGGCTGTCCCAGAAGGCGCGGACTTCCGCCGAGAGCCCGGACCGGCAGCGACGGTACAACTCCTCGCGACGCGTACTCGGTCGCGAGCCGATCAGTTCCAGCAGCTCCCCGTGATTCAGAGCGCGAAAGGCGGCGACACGCAGCTCGAGGCAGGCCAGTTGCGCGGGACTCAGGTCGACGGCAATGACCCGCCGGGGGTTTTTCGTAAGAAGCGCCAACGTATTCTCGCCGGCCGAGGCGATCGACAGACACACCTCCCCCGGTTGAATGTCGAGGGCCTCCAGCAGCACATCGGCGTCTTCCCAGCATTGGGCGTAGCGGATGATCGAAAAATCCGCGCGCGTCGTGATTTCAGTTCCCGGGTGGTTCATCGGTTCCTGCTTCTGCACATCTCCATCGCCCGACCCCGGCCACAACGCCGGTCGCAGCCGCCTCCTGACGCGAATCCATCCTGGTGACCGTGCCGCGGCCGCCGTCGAGTTCGACGCGGTCGCCGTCCTTGAGCCAGCCGGTCACACCGGGGAGGGAAATGACCGCGGGAATGCCCAATTCGCGGGCGACGATGGCCGAGTGCGACAGAAGGCTCCCCCGCTCGACGATCAGTCCCGCTGCCGAGGGAAACAGCAGGATCCATCCCGGATCCGTCCGTTCGGCGACGAGAATCTCCCCCGCCTGCAGGGTCGCGTTCTGCGGTTCGAAGACGACGCGGACCCGGCCGCGAACGATCCCCGGGCAGCACCCCAGCCCGCGGCGCGTTGCACCGGTGGATTCCATCCGTGGATCTTTGCCGCAAGTCCCGGTATCCCCGGAAACGGGGCCGCGGGTCTCGAAACGCCCGGGGGGAGCCGGCATCCGGCGGTAACGGTCAAACTCGGCCTTTCGCAGCGCGGCCAGTCGGCGGAGATCGGTGCACGTCGCCGTCCCTTCGATGAATCCGAGAATCTCCTGGACTTCGAGATAAAACACATCGCGGTTGTCCTCGAGCAGGCCCGTGGCGTGGAACCGGCGTCCCAGTTCGAGGCAGATCTGCCGCGCGCGGGCGAACAGCCGCGTCCGCTCGAAGCGGAGATTCTCGCGATCCCGCACCCGGGCGCGCGTATTTCTGAGGATCCAGCGAAAGAGAAGCCGACGCACGGGCCGCCACCGCAGGGCCTGCGCGACTCGCTCTTCGGCCCGGCTCCGCCGATCCACGGCCTCGTTGTTCCCCGGCTGCTCCAGGCGGCGCGCCATGAGGGCCACCGACCGCGCGAGCATCAGCGGGTCGTCGTGCAGGGTAAGGCTTTCGAGCTTGAGTTCCTCGAGACATCGATCTCCGAACTTTTCGAGATATGCCTGAAACTGCTCGCGGAATTTCGGGGCGCCTTCGATCGCCCGCGAGACGCCGGCCAGCGAGTCTTCGCCGAGCGCGCGAACCAGCCCGGGTTCGCGGAGCGCCGTCCGGGCCATCTCGCGGATGCGGACGGCCGGCTCGATGCTGATCATTTCCTTCTCGCCGCCGATCAGGTCGTTGTGCAGGCCCTCCTCGGCGCCGGGGGACCATTGATCGAGGGTTTTGCGCAGGACGCCGAAGAAAATCATGGCCAGGAAGTCATTCACAAGCGGCGCGTCCCAGCGAGACAGAAGCTTCCGCTCCAGATCGCGGTACAGCGCCCCCAGTTCGTCGACGCTCATCCGCGACAGGTCGCGAGGGCCGGTTCCCAGCGCCTCCTCGAGCCTGCGGCGGAAGCGGCGAGTCCGGGCCGACAGGGTGAAATGATGGGAGACGAGGGCGCACCCGCTGACCGCCAGGCGGAATCCGTCGCCTAACCGCTCGTGCCAGGCCGCTTGCGTCAGCCGCGCCGCGACCGGCTCGGGGAGCCCCTCCTTGACCCCCATCATCTGTTCCATGAAACGCCGGTTGAACGAGAAGCCCGGGAGCAGGGCCAGCGCCCGGTACCAGTTCAGCAGGTTGTAATACACCCGTCCGCCGATGAGGCCCAGCATGTTCGGAAAAATGTCGTCGTTTCGCGCGAGGACTTTATCCGGAACGCACAGCAGCCGGCAGAACTGGCGGTACACCCCTTCGTACGCCCGGCGGGCAAAAGAAAACGTCAGCGGCGTCGTGACGCCGTTGTAGCTCTCGCCAATGTTGCTGTTGTCCCAGATACGAACCTGTTGAATGAGGGGAGCGGCTCCGCGCAATCGACGTTCAGTCGCAGTATCAGCCCCACGCGGCCCCGCGCCTGTCGCCCTGGTCCCCGGCAACGTCAGCGTGGTGATCGGCCTTGCCTGCAGGAGGTGCAGGCAAGTTCCTTCGATTGCCCATTCAATGTCCTGGGGAACCCCGCGGTACTCTCCCGTGCGCCACACCAGTTCCGCCACGGCCAGCACCTGCGCGTCATCCAGAACCGGCGGCAATCTCCCGCCCTGAAAATGGGGACTGGCTCCGGGCAATTGGCATAACATTTCGCCGTCAGCCCCGTGCTGCCCGGCGCCTGTCCCCATTTTCGGGGGTGGGCGCCGACAGGTGATTCTCCCCCCGGCCTCGACCTGCCACGTTTCGCCCTCGCATTCCCCCCAGACGAGCTGCGCCCCCGGTCCGCGCACCGCGGCGACGATCGCCACGCCGGTCCGTCCGGTCGCCGGGTCGGCCCCAAAGGCGACCCCTGAGGCATCGGGCTGAAGCATGCGCTGAATCAGAACCGCGGGAGCCGGAGGGATGCGAGTCAGCCCCTGTTCCCGCCGATATGCCACGACCCGCTCGCTGAACCCCGACCGCCAGACGGCCGCGACTTTCTCGATGACTTCGCCGGGCGGCACGCCCAGAAAACTCTCCAGCAGACCGGCGAACGAGTGCTTCTGCCCGTCTTCGTCCATCGCCGACGAACGGACCGCGACCGGGTCGCCGTGCGGACACATTTCGGCGAGCGCCTGCTGCAGCTCGCGTTGCACCTGCGCGTCGGGCCGCGCGCGTTCCACACAGGCCCGGATCGCCGCCGCATCCTGAGCCGCCCGCAGGACGTCGCGCTCTGCGGCCGTGAGGCTGTCGTAAAAGGCTTCGCTGGTGAGGGCCAGCCAGGTCGGGATGGAAAGTCCCAGCGGGCGCAGCGCCGCCAGTCCCCGCGCTTTGCCCCCCACGGGCGCGCTCCCATCCGCTTCGACGTCGCGAATCACGTATTTCACGAGGGTACTTCTCCTGCGGACATCCACCACCGCCACACGAGCGGCACCACACCCAGATGCAGGTACATCAGCAGCGTCCACGCTCCCGACAAGGCTTCGATCGACTTGCTCCGGCGCGTGCTCGGCTCGCGCAGGAAGAGGAAGGCGATCCCGGCGCAGCCCGCCAGCAGGATCCCCAGAAGAACGATGACGACCTGCGCAAAATGAATCTGGCGGGCAGCCATGACGGCGGTCCCCGCAGTCAGCCCGAGCGCCCCGAGCCAGGCGAGAACGGCATTCCGGCATCCCCACAGAAAACTGTACGTCTCGACTCCCTGTTCCTCCGCCTCTGGCGCGCGAATCTTGCGGCCCAGTTCCAGTACGATGCCATTGCAATAACTGACCGCGAGAAACCAGTTCAACCCCGGCGGGGGCCCGCCTGTGGACGGCCACCAGTCGCAGGCCGTCGTGTACAGATCCACCAGCGGAACGATGATCATGTGCGAGAGCATATACAGGACTGGCCGTGCTTTCAGCCGGCTGC
>JBLMWR010000367.1:0-4210 GCA_050257335.1 Deltaproteobacteria bacterium
CGGAGACGTCGGTGCTAACCGCGCGCGGGCCAAAGAAATCATGCGTGAACATCTCTAACCGCGTTCCACGGTCATTGAGCCGCGCGACGAGCGCCGGTACTGCGGCGCTTGCTTTCGAGCCGAGGGCACCAAGCATCCTGGCCGCGGCACTTCGGACGTCAGGGGACTTGTCGCCGAGCGCATGGATCAGCTCCGGCACAGATCGCGATCCGTCCGGATCAACAAACCGAAACGCGACTGCAACCTGAGCGCGGACGCCTACAGATGAATCCTCGCGAAGCCGCTTTGATAATTGGTCCATGTGGCCCGCGGCCAGGTTTCGAAATCCGGCCAGCCCCTGCGCGGCGAGCGCGCGGACGGTATCGATCGGATCGTCCAGCCCCCTAGCAAGCGCCGGCAACGCTTCTTTCGCATCCGGGCCAAACGCGATGAGCGTCATGGCCGCTCCAATCCGAATCTCTTCATTGGCGGAGTGCTGCATGGCGTCGATCACGGCCGGTACTGCCTGCGGACCAATTTGTACTAGGGCGTTTGCCGTGTCCTGCCGCACCGTTGTGTAAATCGCCCCCACCGGCAATTCGACCGAGTTCGTATCCCCGAGCAATGGGATCAGCGCCGGCACGGCGACTTCTGCCTTCGGCCCGAGACCGCCCAAATCGGTGGCCGCCTGAGCGCGCACCGTCGGATCATCATCTTTCAGACGTTCGACGAGATCGGCCAAGTCGTCAGCACGTGCCGGCGCGTGCCAGAACAGGGCGCCAACCACGGCGCACAAGGCCCACGGTGGGCGTCTCACGGCTTTCGACTCCATATTCTGGCTGCCCCCCGCGGACGGTGGCCGGTGAATGCCAAACACCGTGACAACGGAGTGCGGGCTTGGAGTTGGGGATGTTGCTTGTCAGTTCCCATCACGGACGTCGCGCAGGTCGGGCAGTGTCGGGAACGCATCGTCGTTCCGATGGCCGAGTTCCACCATCCGGGAAACGCGAGTTCGCCATTCGCCCGGAAGCGCGTCGTTGACTTTGAACTCCACCTCCAGGCGCCGCAGCCAGCCATCGATTCCCACGAGACAGCGCACGTCTCCCTTAGCTTCATCGTGTCTGGGATCGTGGAGTTCGAATTGATTCACGATCACGCGCACATCCTCAAAGAACGCGTCCCGGTCCACCTTGGAAACGGCAACCGACCGACGCACCGGAGGAACTTTGTCACCCCCTTTGCCAATCTCGATTTCCATTTCATTTCGCGACCGTTCGTACCCCCGCCGATATCTGTCATCCGGGTTGTCGTTCGGATTGTACACCGTCAGTTTTACGTCGCGGTCGGGCAAAATGACCCTCGTGTACACGCTGGACCAGTCCGCTGCTTCGGCCGGGACCGTCGCATCGCGCCCGTGCGGAACCTGGGATTGCAATTTCGCCGACGATCTCACGGGTTCGCCGAAGTCGCTGCGTGCTGGCCGGTGGATTCGACTGATCCGGTTCACCGCCAGCAGGCCCTGAGCCAGCGGGGCGTCGAAGCCCATCTGGGCGGGAGCTTCCTCATCAAGGACGGCCCGCATTGCGCGCGAGCCGCTCGACAATCGGACCTCGCAGTCGGGCGCGTCCGCGGTTCCCTTTCCGACGATCGGTTTGGAAAAGGTCATCCGGTTGAACGTCTCCCGTGCCGCGGTGAACAGAATGCTTCGGTCACGCTCATTCACCGTCCCCTGATGCACCTTGACTCGTAACCCTGCCGAATCCTGCACGACTTGATCGCACTCGTACCGCCCATTGCTGAAGATCCTGATCGGTCGGATACTGGCAGGCCCGCTCGGAACCCCTGCCACAGACAGTTCCCATTGTGCCAGCCGGGCTGGCACCTTCGCCGGCACTTCGGAACCGGCAGAAGGTGCAGGGTCGGCCATCGCCACAGCGGTGTGCGTGAACACCAAGGCAACTAACATTCCGACAAACCTGAGCATAAGGCGTTCGCTCGGCGACTCCCGGGATTCTACCATTGCCGTCAGAATACCCCCGCGTCATGGGATAGTGAATCCCAGTCACATGCTGGCAAACAATGGCCAGGTCCGGGGGTAACGGCATATTCGGAGTCACTTGAGTTTCGCAGCCAGGGTAGCCTCGTTCCCTTCCACCAGCCTCCCCTGCGGATCGATCAGCACGACGCCGCTGCCGGCCTCACCGATGCCGTATCGTTCATACGTCTTGAACGTCGCGTCGAGTAGCGTCGGAAACGGCAGCGGCTTGCCCTTCCAAACATGCTTGACGATCGGCTGCAGCAGGCGGTCGAGATCAGCGATCGTCTGCACCTCGCCGTCAATGTCGATGCAAATCGACACGATTTCAAACTGGTCGCGTTGCGCCTGGTGGTCTTCGTAGAACCGCATCATGTTCGGCAGATCGTTCTTCAAACACGGCCGGCAATGGGGGAACCAGAAGTCGAGTAGGAGCCATTTGCCGCGATAATCTGAGAGCTGCACGTCCTTCTTCGCGCCGCGGGCATCGGTCACGTGCCAGGCCGGTGCAGCCTCTCCGTAATGCTCGGTGTAGTTGCTCCAACTCCCCTCAGTCTTCGACTGCGCGATTCTCGTGGTGACAGAGGGAGGGCTCGGCGCCAGGTGCAACGTTCCCAGGTCCAGCTCGCGCGTTTTTCCGGTCAGCTCGAATTTCAGATTCGGCGCGAGGCCGATATCGATGTCCCCCTCAGCGCTCGATTGCGCGTATGCCTCCAACTCGTAGGCGCCGGCCGGCAAAGACAGTTCAAATTCCGATTTGAACGAGCCGCATTGAGCGATGCGGCACGTGTCAAGCGGCCGGGACGTATCGGGAGGAACGGAAACGTAAATGTGCGACCAATAGGGTGGCCTGGCAGGATCAGAACCTGAGAATTTGCCCCGGACCCTGACCAGCGGCCCCAGGCGGATCTCCACGGGCGACTCCTCTCTGCCTTGATCAAGGACAGCCAGACCAATGCGATCGCGGGCGTGGTCCATCGCCATCACGACATGGTACACGTCAGGAATCTTGAGCGAGAACGAACCGTCCCCTGCCGTCGTCGCATGCGACGAATGGCGCGGTTCCATTTGCCCGACGTGGCCCCAGTACGCTCGTACGTCCTCTCCCTTCGTGAAGTCGACCGGCGAGCCGTCATCCAGCTTGCCAGTGCCGTTGGCACTCCAGAAATTGTCGACGGCGGCGCCTGCGACCGGCTTGCCAGATTCGTCGACGACCCGCCCGCGAACCTTCCACTCGCCGGCTTGAACTGCCGAGGCCACCACGAGCATGGCTGTCATCAACGACACGGTCCGTTGCATGATGCATCGCTCCACTGAGTGACATGGTAAACAGGACTTGCCGCGACAGCCGCGTAGCGCTGTAACCGTCAGTCACATTATTCCACGAGATCCTGCGCGTCCGCAAGCTCGCGGTCGTCGAGATGCATGTAGCGCTGCGTCGTCGCGATGTTGGCGTGCCCGAGGAGGCGACGGGCGAATTCGATCCCCTTCTCCCTGCAGATCTTCGTACCGCACTCGTGGCGGGCCAGGTACAGCACGAGGTCCCGGGGCAGGCCGGCTAGGTCCCGGAGGCGGGAGTACGTGCGGCTGAGGTTCGGGACCGTCCATGCCTTCCCGGCCGGGGACAGGAAGACCGGGCCTTCCGTCCGGGTTTCGATCGCCAGAGCGAGCAGTTCCCCCAGCTTGCGGCTGATCGGGATTCGTCGTGGCCGTCCCGTCTTCCGGGCCGTCTTGTGCTCTTTCAGCGTGATGACGCAATTGGCCCGGTCCACGTCGGCGATTGTCGCCCGGCAGAGTTCACCAGGACGGGCGCCGCACTGCCGCAGGGCAGAGTAGATCAGCCGGAACGCCGGTGACGCCTGGGCCAGGATTACTTCCGTCTCGGCGGCCGTCGGCACCCGATCCCGCCGTCCCACCCGCAGCTTCTCCAGTTTCCCGAAAACGGGCTTGTCGAGGACCTTGTGTTCCAGGACGAATTTCTGGAGGCGTCCCAGCGCGACGGCGTTGTGGTGGCGGGTGCTGTCCGACATGCCGGCCCCTGCTTCGGCGAGGTGCTCGTCAATCTCGAGGGGCGTCAGCGAGGCGAGATCACGGGCGTTGAATTCTCGGCAAACAATCCACCGAACGGCTCGCATCGAGCAGTGGGCAAGGGGGTTGGCCGGTAGTCCGCAGGGAACCGGATCTCCCGACAGCGCC
>JBLMWR010000368.1:0-2720 GCA_050257335.1 Deltaproteobacteria bacterium
CGACCCCGCCAGCCACCCCAATTCACGGATGCACCACTCGTGAGGCCGTGCCGCTCTGCGCTGGCGAAGTTTCCGTCGGCGCGGGTAGCATGGCGTCTCGGACCCGACGCCCCGGGGCAAAGAACCGCGTAACGAAAATCCTTCGAGCGACAAATGGTCCTGGGGTGGGGTTCGATCGACGGCCGGCCGCGTTGTGCGACGCAGCCGCGTCGTCCGGTTCGTCGGGGAGGCGACCATGCGCGTGCGGCGACTGGCGGCATTCGTTCTGGCGGCGGCGTGTCTGGCCGCCTGCGCCGTGCCGGCGCAGGCCCTGATCGAGCGGCTCACCCCCCTGGCGACGATTCTCGACGACGCCGACGAGGTGTTTGTGGCCCATTTCGAGCGCATCGACGCCGAGAAACCGGCCGCGCTCCTCGTCTGGGACAAAGACCTGCAGGGGAAGACGCCGCTGCGGCGGTTGCCGGTCAATTTAACCGGGGACAAGGAAAAACACACCCCCGAGTTCCTCAAGCGGATTGCCCCGAAGCTCCCTGTGGTACTGTTCGTGACCAGACGCGACGACAAGTACCTCGCGCTGGGGTACACCGAGGGGACGTGGTTCCAGATGATCGGCTCGAAAACGGAGGACGGGAAAAGCGTGCGGTGGGTGTTCACGCACTGCGAAATCTACCTGCGGCGGACATTCACCGGAACTACCCCGGAGATGATCGCCGTTGTCGCCGACGCCGTCGCCGGCAGGAAGAAACCGCCAAGGCCGAATCCGAAGGAGCCTCCTGGGTTCGGGCCGGAGGTGAAGGGGGAGGAAAAACCCGAAAGTCAGAAGCCGAATGACGAAGGAAAACTGAAATCGGGAATTCGAAGTTCGAGATTTGAAGTGGGCGGGGACCCACGGAGACCACCGCTCTTCGCGGCGGTGCCCACCCGTGGGCTTGGGGAAAACGCGATTCGAGTTCATTCTGGTCACAGTTTGCTGTTCATCCCCGCGATCGGGGTGGTCACCCTGCCGTTTCTGGCGCCGCTGGCCGTGCTTCTGCAGCTTCTCTTTCCAGGGCTGCTGCGCGATCAGTGGCGGCAGTACAAGATCGTCATTTCGGTGCTGATGACGCAATCGACGCTGCTGGCGGCACACTGGGGCGTCGTGCGCTGGTGCGTTGCCGTGCGTCCGCGCTGGCTGGCGGACGACGTGCTGTGGGGGGCGATGGTCGCCGTCGCCTTCGTCGGCCTCGTCGCGGCGGGCTTGCAGCGCTGGCGGCAATCTGCGGGTGCCACCGCGCCGCTGCTTCGTCCGGCCCCGGTCGAATACGTCGCCGTCTGGGTGTTGCTCGTGGCGGGACTCGGCTGGGCCGCCTTCCTGTATCTTACCGGCACCTCTCCCGTCGATCAGATGCTGGTCGCGACCATCGCCGCCATGGCGGCCGCCGTACACTTGTGGTTTCGCGCCCGTGCCGCGCGCGGTGCTCCCGTCAGGACGTCGTCCCGCGCGTACCGCTTCACGACGGAGCACGTGCTTCTGTCGGGGCTCGTTCTGGCCGGGTTCGGTCTGGGCCTGCACGTCAATGCGGAAAAGAAGAATGAGGTGGCGGGAACGGTCACGGCCGAGTGGCCCATGTTCCGCGGCAGCCCCGCGCGGACGGGGAGCGTGTCGGCGGACGACCCGGGACCGGCAATGCCGGAAATCGTGTGGGTGTTCGATCCGAAAGAGCGGAAAGGACGGATCCGGATGCATTCGTCGCCGGCGGTGGTTGACGGCCAGGTTTACATCGGAGCGCTGTACGAGCTGCAGAGCCTGACCGAAGGGGCCGTGTACTGCGTGAATGCCGTCGATGGAAGACCCGCCGGTGATAACGTGCTGGAGGCCGGCGAGCGGACGTGGCGGTTCACCGCCGAGGGGGGGCTCAAACCGGTCTTCTCGTCGCCGGCGATTGCCGGGGGGTGGCTGTACTTCGGCGAAGGTTATCACCAGGACCAGAATTGCCGGCTGTTCTGCCTCGACGCACGGACCGCCGACCGGCCGCTCTGGACCTTTCCGACCGCCAGCCACGTCGAGTCGAGCCCCTGCCTCGTCGGTTCGCGGATCTTTTTCGGTGCGGGAGACGACGGCGTTCTCTGTCTCGACAGGGGCGACGTGAATTCCCCCGGCGATGAGCCGGCCGCGCCGAAAAAGCTCTGGCAGTTTCCGAACGTGCACGTGGACGGTTCGTGCCTGGTGGTGGACGGCAGGCTGTTCGTCGGGTCGGTGATGGGGGATGTCTACAACGACTTCTGCGCGCTGGCCATCGACGCTGCAACGGGTAAGGGAATCTGGCGGGTCCCCGCCCCGATGCCGCTCCCCGCCTCGCCGGCGTATGCCGGGGGGTGCGTCTATTTCGGCCTGGGGAACGGCAAATTCGATGTCGACGCCGAGCGCCCCGCCGGGGCCGTATGGTGTCTCGACGCGGCGACGGGGGATACGGTCTGGCAGTTCGAAACGACGGGAAGCGTGCTGGCGACGCCCGCGATCGCGGGCGAGCGCGTCATCGCCTGTTCGCGCGACGCTCACTGTTATTGTCTGTCGCAGGAGACCGGGGACCTGTTGTGGAAGGTCGATCTTACCGACCCGATCAACGCCTCGCCGATCGTCGCCGGCGGGAAGGTCTGCGTGCTGACGGTTTCGGGCCAGCTCGTCTGCCTGTCGGTCGATGACGGAAAGGAACTGTGGCGGCTGACTCTTGACGTCCCCG
>JBLMWR010000369.1:0-3118 GCA_050257335.1 Deltaproteobacteria bacterium
GGCCCGGATTATTTATGCAGGGTGCATCAAGCTCGCCAATACGCCAGATCAGATCGTAACCGAGGCGCTACCGACACCTGAAAGATCCCCCAAGGAATTCCGGAAATTCCGCCACGTTTCCCAAAGATTCCCCGATGTTTTCCAAAGATTCCCATTCCGAAATCCAAAGATTCCTCGGGTTTCGCTCATAGATTCCATAGATTCCCGTGCCGCAGCCGTGAGGCTCGAGATTGAACGTCGTGACGGTTTTGGAGTCGAAGTACGATTCGACCAGGACGCGACCCGGCCCGGGCTCGGTGATGGCGGCGCGGAAGCTCTCGGCACGGCCCAGGGCGGTCATTTTGAAGCGAATGACTGTCCCCGCGCCCTGACCGCCGGCTTCCAGATCGTAATGAGTGAAACGGCGGTTGCGGCAGAATCCCCGGATGGCCGACGCGATAGTAGGCGAGGATGGCGTAAACGCGCGCCGGCGGTGCAGGGATGACTGTCGATTCGGAGACGTAGTGCGCGGGCATGAACAATCCTCTGCGTCTTGACGCCTTTGCGCGCGAATCGTATCCGTTTCTGGCAATGACGAACGGACGGGCTGGGAAGCCCATCCTGCACATGTCAGCCGTAGCCGGCGCGGCGGCGGAGGGACCATTCGACGGACAAAAGTCCCAGGATCAGGAGCCACAGGAGCGCGCTGTCCCAGAGGGGCTGGCGAGTGGGGACGGAATCGCCGGCGGTGGCGCGCATCTGGCTCAGCAGGTACTCCACGTCGCCCGGGAAGCGGAGCACGGTGCCGCCGGCGTCTTGTGCCAGCTTCTCCAGAATCTCCGGCCGCGGCCGCGGATCCGCCAGCTCGTGCAGGTCGGGAAGGATCTGCACTTTGGTCATGGCCCGAGCGACCTCCTTGCCGTCGTGGCGCGCGACGACTTCGATTTCCCGCGTGGGGAGCACCAGCGACTCATTTCCGGAGCCGTGCGTGGGGGCGGCCAGCGCCTGCGAGTCCATTTCTCCCGTATAGCTCTTGCCGGAGGCAGCCGGAGTCAGAGACACCTTGTCAGTCGCTGATTTCGTCGCCGCATTCTTCGGATCGGTCTCTTTTGAGCTCGCGCCCTTCTGTGGGGGTGGAACGGCCGAATTGACCTGCGCCACGAGGTCGTAGGCGATCGTCTCGCGCAACTTTTCATCGTAGGCGCGGGCCGTGATCGTGATCGGTTCGCCGGTGTGATAAATGACGCGGTCGGTTTCCACTTGCAGCCGCTTGTTCCCCGCGGTCGAATTCTCGGAGAGCCAGCGGACGAGGTTGCGCCAGAAGCGGCGGAAGTAGCGGTTGTCGCGCGAGCCTGCCTGCGGCGAGTCCGGCAGGTTGGGCGCCGGTCGATTCTGCGATCGCTGCGACGAAATCTCGCCCCACTGCGATTCGAACAGCCGGCCCCAGTCGGCGGTCGTGTCGGGAGCGAAGGCGAAGGTCCGTCCGCGGCCGTAGGGTTGGGCCGCGAACACCGGCATGACGGCGTTGATGTTCGGAATGGGCGTCGCCGAATACCCCAGCGCTGTCGCCGCCGGCTTGAGGCGCTGCATGTAGTTGGCCCCCAGAAAGGGGGGCATGGCCGCGAGCACGCGGCGGTTCTGCTCGGGGTCTTCGACGATCCGCCAGATGGGGTGAGTCTGGGCTTCGTCAGGAATTTTCACGTTGAACTGGTGGTACAGCCAGCCGCGCCCCAGATTGCCGCCCGCCATGTCGATGGGGATGAGCTGGTCCCAGACGGTCTGGTCCCAATGGCCGGCGCCGAAGCTGGTGATCCCCCCCACCATCGCGAACCCCCCGCCGCGCTGCGCGACAAGCTCCACCGTCCAGTCTAGTTGCTCGCGGGTGAAGGCGCCGATGGAGATATCGCTGCAGATCACGCAATCGTATTGCAGCAATTCCTCGCGCGTCGCCGGAAACCCGCGATAATTGTCGTCCACTCGCAATAGCCGCGGGCGCTGCACGTACTGCTGGTCCGCGACCATCGCCAGGCACTCGATGTCCTTGTCCTCCTGCAGCGCGTCGCGGACCCAGCGATATTCGTTCGAGGCCGTCCCCTCCATATAAATGACCTTCAGCTTGCGGGACCGCGCGGCGAGCTGAAACGGGACGCGGTTATTCTGCGTGCTCACTTCGCCGGCCAGAGGAGGGACTTCCAGAATCAGCTCGCTGTAGTCGTCGTTGACCTCGACCACCATCTCGAAGGGCTGCGGCTTGTCTCCGAGGGTGACGGGGAGCGTCGCCAGGGGAGGTATGTTGGGCCGGTCGGCGGCTTTTACCTGCACGACGACCCGCTCACCCTCGAACCCGGTCCCGCGCAACGCGCCGTGCAACGTCACCTTCGCCCCCGCGTCGGTCCGGGGGGGAAGCACCAGCTCGTCGATCGCCACGTCCCCCCGCAATTGCGTCCCCCCCACCGGATAGACGTGGATCGGCACGTGCATGCGGCGATAGCCTTCGGCAATTTCGGCCAGCCGCTCGGCGTCGTCGATTGCGCCGTCGGAGAAAACGACGACCGCACGCGGGGGCACTCGGGAGAATCGCATTGGCAACTGCTCGAGGGCGGCGGCCAGCCGGCTGGCGTCGTCCCGCGGCTGGAGCGCCGCCAGATCGGAGGCCGACGAAAGCTGCTCGCCGAAGCGATAGAGCTGCACGCGCGGCCGATCGGGGCCGGTGAGCCAGTTGTTCATCCCCGCGAGTGCCGCCTGAACGTGTGCCGTCCGCGTGTTGGGCTGATCGAAGGCCATGCTGCGCGATACATCCATCAGAAAATCGACCTGAGCCGGCTGGGCCGGCAGACGCAGCTCGTGCCTCCTGACGGGATTGAGCAGAATCAGGACGAGGAGGGTGAAGACGGCCAGGCGCGGCACGAACAGCAGCCAGCTTCGCAGCCGATCGGAAATGGCGGTCCGCCGGGCAAGCGCGACGAGGACCACGATGCCGGCGGCGACGGCCACGTACAGCCAGCCGGAATAGGGGCTCGACCATTCGGGCATTGACGGGTCACCTCAGGTCGTCGGACAGCGCGCGATAATATTTTTCAACCAGGTCCCGGTACTCGGGAGGGACTGGCTGGTCGGAATCCATGAGGGCGCCGGCGAG
>JBLMWR010000370.1:0-5341 GCA_050257335.1 Deltaproteobacteria bacterium
AACCTGGAGCTGCCGGAACGATTGAGCCCCGACCGCCTTTTGTAGTGAAGACCTTGGGGGTAGAATGTTAAAATTCCGCCGGAATTTGAACGACGCAGCCAGTGGGTGCGCAACCTAGGCTGGTGCTCATTCCGTCGGCGTACAACTACGGCAGCATGAGCCGCATCCGAAGCGCCTTCGGAGGCTGGCGGGAATACGACGTCGAGTCGTTCGACTTTCTGCACACCGACAGCCACGATCAGGCCGACACGGCCGCTTTCGCCCGCGTCCTCGAAACGGCGACCGGAGTGTGGATCGCCGGCGGCGCTCAGGGGCGGCTTACGCGGCGCTACGGCCAGACACGCGTGGAAGAGCTGCTGCGGAAAGTTCTCGAGCGCGGCGGAGTGGTCGGTGGAACCTCCGCAGGGGCGTCGGTGATGTCCGAACTGATGATCAGTGAGGGCTCGAAGTACGAGGCGGTGCTCGACCGCGGCCTCGGCCTCTCCTCGAAACTGGTGATTGACCAGCATTTTTCGGAACGGGGGCGCTTCCCCCGGCTCCTTGGAGTCCTCGAAGAGAACCTGGGGCATATCGGCCTGGGGATCGACGAAGACACGGCGGTGATCCTCTGCGAGAACCGGCTGCGCGTCATGGGAGACGGGTGGGCGACCGTCTGCTTTGGACCGGTCCGCAAGGGAGACGGCACGATCGTACACCGTCTGCAGGCTGACGACGAATGCGAGGTTTCGCTCATTTCGCTCGGCAAAGGGGCCGTGGCGTTTGATCTCAAACGCCGGTGAAGCTGTTTCCCACGCTCTGCCTGGGCAACCGCCTGCCGACGCTCTGCATCGCATGTCGCACCGGGGTGCATTCGTGTTCCGGGGGCGCAGTGCGACAAGGTAATTCCCTCTCTCTTGAGGCGGGAGGGAGAAGAAGGCGCGGAGCGAGCGCCGATTCTGCGGGGCCCTCCGCATGACGGATGCACCCGTCGCGGTGTCGGCGGCCGATTTTGTTCGCATCGCCGGAGTTGACAGTGTAAAATAAGCCGCCGTTCCGGTGCGGGCGCGAAACTCGAACAGGAAAGGAATGCATCATGGCCGTTCAAACTTCCGAAGAACTGGTGCAGAAAAAGTGTGCTCCCTGCGAGGGGGGCGTGGCGGCGCTCGAACGGGCCGAAGCCGAGGCCCAGCTCCGGAAACTCTCTGGCTGGAAGCTCGTGCAATCCGGCCAGCGGATCCGCAAGGAATGGGTGGTCAAGAACTTCATGGCCGGGATCGATTTCTTCGACCGCGTGGCGCGGCTGGCCGAAGAGGAGGGGCATCACCCCGACCTGCATCTCGAGGGGTACCGCAACGTGGCGATCGAAATCTGGACGCACGCCATCGGCGGACTCTCTGAAAACGACTTCATTCTGGCCGCGAAGATCGAGAGGTTGCCCGTGAAGCTGAAGGTTGCGAAATGATCGGCGCACACGACCCGGGACCCCCTCTCGATCCGGGGTATGGCGGCGGCTGGGACATGCCGCTGCACCCGCTCTTTTACCTGCAGCATCCCCTGCTGCTCCTGTACCAGCCGTTCGCGCTGCTGGCCGGAGGCTTGTGGGTGTGGATGCTGATCCACTGCGCGCGAAACGACCCCGAGCGGAATATGTGGCTGTGGATTCTGTTCATCGGGAACGTGCCGGCGGCGTTCATCTATTTCCTCGTTCGATGGCTCCCCGGGGCGCGGCTGTCGGGTGGGTCGTCGCTGCTGGGACGCTGGACGAAGAGCCGGCAGATTCCGCGGCTGGAGGTCGCGGCCCGCAACATCGGCAACGCACATCAGTTCGTCGAGCTGGGGGAAGCGTACCGGGAAACGGGAAAGGTCGACCGGGCGGCCGAATGCTTCAAGAAAGCCCTGCAGAAGGATCCGGCGAACATGCCGGCCCTGTGGGGGGCGGCCCAGGTCGAGATGCAGCGCCAGAATTACGCCGTCGCAAGGACGCACCTCGAGCAGATCCTGTCGAAGGACGGAACGTACAAGTTCGGCGACGTGTCGCTTGCGTACTGCCGCACGCTCGTCACGCTCAACGACACCGACGCGGCGTATGAGCGCCTTGAGCAACACCTCAAGCGCTGGACGCATCCCGAGGCGTACGTGCTGATCGCCACCATTCTGATCGACCGGGGGCAACATGAGCCGGCGCGCGAGCACCTCGAAGCGACGCTGTCAGACCTGCGCGGTGGTCCCGCCTTTTTCGCCCGCCAGAACCGCGGGTGGGCCCGCCAGGCGAAACGGCTTCTGGGGCGGTTGCCGCACGCGTGAACCCTCGTTTGCAGGGCATCGCGAAGAGAGCAAGCCCTGCTACGATTAACTTGAATCGGGCTTGCCTCTTCACGATTCAGGGACCAGGAACGGCGCTGCTCGCAAGAGGTGATATCGCGCAAAGAAGACGCCCCGGTGGGGGACCGGGGCGTCTCCGTCAGGTGCGGGCATCCATGCCAGGTTCCTTAACCGCACCCCGCGACTTGTCACGAACAACCCATGCTGTTGCCGCAGTTGTGGCACAGGTAACAATTGCCGTTGCGGACGGTGATGGCCCCGCAGTTGTCGCAGGCCGGTGCGTCGGCCTGGAACTTGGCGAATTGCATGCTGCGGACATGAGGACCTTCGGCCGGGTCCGCCGTCAGCTCGAGCGGGTTCCCTGGATTTCCGACGCGCGCTTCAACCGGCGCGGTCCGGTAAGCCGTTCCCAGTTTGCCGTTCGTCTCCGCCGCACCGACAGGCGGCGTCGCGGTCGGCGCGGCGGCCGCGGCTTCGCCGTGCCCGTTCTCCGCCGTGCCGTTGCGCTTCGGAGCGTTGGCTTCGCGGTAGCCGGGGATGAATTCCATCCCCAGCCAGCGGAAGATGTAATCGGGAACGCTCTTGGCGTTGGGGATGTCGGGATTGCCCGTCCAGCCCGATGGCTCGAAGCGCATGTGGGCGAACTTGTTGACCATGGCTTCGACCGGCACGCCGTACTGCAGCGACAACGACGTCAGGGTGCCGATCGTGTCCATCAGCCCGCCGATCGTGCTCCCTTCCTTGGCCATGGTGATGAACAGTTCACCGGGCTTTCCGTCGTCGAACAGCCCCACCGTGATGTACCCCTCGTGTCCTCCCACCGAGAACTTGTGGGTGATCGAGCGGCGGGTGGCGGGGAGGTGCCGGCGGAATGGCGCCGGAACGGCGGGCGGAGCAGGAGCCGGGGCAGCAGCGGCCGGCTCCTCTCCTTTTTTCCTGCGGTCCGATTCTTTGGTCGTAGCCAGCGGCTGGCTGCTTTTCGACCCGTCGCGGTAGATCGCCAGGGCCTTGAGGCCCAGCTTCCACCCTTCGACATAGGCGTTCTCGATGTCCTCGACGGTCGATTCTTCGGGCATGTTGACCGTCTTGGAAATCGCCCCCGAGAGGAACGGCTGCGCCGCCGCCATCATCCCCACGTGCGCCTTCCACGAGATCGTCCGCTTGCCGTTCTGCGCCTTGAAGGCGCAATCGAAGACCGCCAGGTCTTCCTCTTCGAGCGCCGGCGCCCCTTCGATCGTGTCGTGCTTGTCGATGTAATCGACGACCGCATCGATCTCGGCCTGGTTGTACCCCAGGGTCTTGAGGGCCGCAGGGACCGTACGGTTGACGATCTTCATCATCCCCCCGCCGGCCAGTTGCTTATACTTGACCAGGGCGATGTCGGGCTCAATTCCCGTCGTATCGCAATCCATCATGAAGGCGATCGTCCCGGTGGGAGCGAGCACCGTCGCCTGGGCGTTGCGATAGCCGTGCTTCTTGCCCGAAGCCACGCAGTCATCCCACACGCTGCGGGCGGCGTCGCGCAGGTACGCCGGGCAGGCCGGGTCGATCTCGTCGACCGCGTCGCGGTGCATCTGCATGACGTGCAGCATCGGCTTCTCGTTTTCCTTGTAGCCGGCGAAGGGACCCACGTTCGCGGCGACTTCGCTGGAAGTGAGATACCCCTGCCCGTTGAGGAGCGCCGTCAGCGCCCCGCAGATTCCGCGCCCCGCGTCGCTGTCATAGGGAATGCCCATCGACATCAGGAGGCTCCCCAGGTTGGCGTAGCCCAGGCCCAGGGGGCGGAAGCGGTGGCTGTTCTCGGCGATCATCGGCGTGGGATAGCTGGCGTGATCGACGAGAATTTCCTGCGCGGTGATGAAAATCGCCGCTGCCCGGCGAAAACGCTCGACGTCGAACGTCCCGTCGGCAAGCTGGAACCTCTTCAGGTTCAGGCTCGACAGGTTGCACGCCGTGTCGTCGAGGAACATATACTCGCTGCACGGATTGCTGGCGTTGATCGGGCCGGAATTGGGGCAGGTGTGCCAGCGATTGATCGTCGTGTCGTACTGCACGCCGGGGTCGCCGCAGTACCACGTCCCTTCCGCGATCTGCCGCAGCAGGTCGTTCGCCTTGTACTCGGGGCCGGCGTGGTTCTTGTCGGTGACCCAGTGCGTCCGCCAGGGGCGGTCGTCGAGCGCGGCCTGCATGAAGTCGTCGCTGACGCGCACCGACAGATTGGCGTTCTGGAACATGATCGAGCTGTAGGCCTCGCCGATGAAGAAGGCCTCCTATTCGCCGCTGGCGATAAGCGTGCGGGCCTTCTTCTACTCCTTGGCCTTGGCCTGGATGAACTAGAGCACGTCGGGGTGCCAGTCCTTGAGGCTCTGCATCTTCGCGGCCCGGCGGGTCTTGCCCCCCGACTTCACGACCGCGGCGATCTGGTCGTAGACGCGCATGAACGAGAGCGGCCCCGACGGGATACCACCACCGGAAAGTTTCTCTTTCGAGCTGCGGATCGTCGAGAGGTCGGTCCCCGTGCCCGAGCCGAACTTGAAGAGCATCGCCTCGCTCGTCGCCAGGCGCATGATATCTTCCATATTGTCATCGACCGACTGGATGAAGCAGGCCGACGCCTGGGGGTACTCGTATGGCGTCTCGGGACGCTGGATGGAATTGGTTTCGGTGTCCCAGCGGTAGTTGCCGCGCGACCCCTTGACGCCGTACTGATGGTACAGGCCGACGTTGAACCACACCGGCGAGTTGAAGCAGCCGTGCTGATGCAGGCACAGCCAGGCCAGCTCGCGGTAGAAATTCTCGCCGTCCTCGACGGTCGAGAAATAGCCGTCCTTCATTCCCCAGTCGGCAATCGTGCGGGCCACGCGATAGATGACCTGCCGCACGCTGTGCTCGCGCTCGGCCGTTCCCGCTTCGCCGTAGAAATATTTGCTGACCACGACGTTGGTCGCCAGGGGGCTCCAGGTCGAGGGGACTTCGCAGTTTTTCTGTTCGAACAGGACCTTGCCGTTTTCGTCCTTGATCTGCGCCGAGCGCCTCTCCC
>JBLMWR010000371.1:0-4684 GCA_050257335.1 Deltaproteobacteria bacterium
CCCGAGCGCGGCCGCATTCAACTGCAGGCGGAGTTGGCCGAGATTTTTTTTCGCCGTTTCGAGCTCTGGCCGCTCGGGAAAGGGCCGAAACCGGCCAGGCCATAGTCGGGCTACCGCGAAAACGCCACTTGCACGCGGCGGAGCATTTCGTTTTCGAGGATCTCGTCGTGCCCCAGCGCGACCCAGCCCGACGGGGAGGATTGCCCGGTCACCAGGTCCAGGTCCCGGCGCAGGGGACTGGTCTGGCTGAAGGTGGCGCCGCCAGCCGTATTGTTGGCGACGCCCGGAAGGTCTTCGATTTCCTTGAAGACCTCAACCCCCACGAGATACCCCCCCTGGGCCGGCGTCACGCTCACGATCGCCTTGCGCCGGATCGACTGCAGTGTGCTTTCGAGTCGATTCTCGAAACCGTGCGAATCGCGATGCCAGGGTTCGAGAAGGCTGGCGCCGATGCGGTAGCGCGTCTCGATGACGCCCGGCTGAGAGCCGACGATCCGGTTTTCGCGGGCGATATCGAAGTAGTCGTGCACCACGTCGACGGTCCGCTCCCACGCGAAATCTTCATTGGGTGCGGGAATGAATACCGGGTTGCCGGTCGCCAGCGGCCGTCCCATGGCGCACCCCGACAGCAGGCCGCACAGGCCGACGAGAAGCAGGCTGACGAGAGGACGAAGCATTCGGGAGTGACGACGCCGGGAGACGCGAGATGACCTGCCCGGGCGCAGACTCTGCCCCGGGACCGCAAGGGGGGGCGTAGTGTGCCAATTCCGCCAATTTCCGGCAAGAGCAACTCGCCAGGAAAGGGAATGGGCTTTTTTGAACCGCCGAGATCGCCGAGGACGCGGAGAAAAGTGGAGAATGCCTGCAACTTTCTGCGCTCTTCGCGTCCTCTGCGGTTTAAAAAGCACGGTCTTACACGCGATGCATCTGAGCATTTTCAACCCCGAACGATTCCGTCGTAACCCTTTGGTTCTGGCCGTAGTCCGGGCAGGGTTCCATCCGTGGCCGACTCCTGGTTGTAGCCGTAGGCCGCGCCGGGTGTTTCGTGGTTACACCGTCCCCGCTTCCGGGAACGGAGCTTGCCTCACCTGCCTGTCCTCTATCCTCCATCTTCCATCCTGTATCCTCTATCCTCTACGTTGCCCTTCCACGTTTTTCCATTCACGGCCGCCGCCCGACCGAATCCAGGACAGCATGCTCGACCTCACCAACCGCTATAACTTCCTGGCTGTCGCGATTTTGTTCGAGGGAAGCCTGATCGGAATTGCGGAAGTGCTCGGATGGTGGTTCGACATCCGTCCATTCGCGAGCCTGGTCTGCGACTGGCGGGGAGTCATCTGGGGATTGGCGGCAACGGTCCCAATGTTTGCCCTGTTCCTCCTGGGGAATCGCTACCCGATCGGGCCGTTGCGGGAAATCAAACAGTTTCTCGTCGACGCCCTGGGACCCTCGCTGGCCGCTTGTCGCTGGTACGACCTATTGCTGATCGGCGCCGTTGCCGGGTTCGGCGAAGAAATCCTCTTCCGCGGCGTCCTGCAGCCGCTCATCGGCCAGCTCTGGAGCAACGTCGTGTTCGGGCTGGTCCATTTCGTCACTCCCACCTACGCCCTGCTGGCGGGATTGCTGGGAGGCTACCTGGGATGGCTCCTGAAAGCCTCGGAAAACCTCCTTGCTCCGATTATTGCTCACGGACTTTACGATTTTCTGGCTTTTCTCGTTGTCGCCCGCGAGTGCCGAAAGCCGGTCTGACGAACCGGCTACTGGTGGAATTGAAGATCGCCGTGGTCTGCCGCAGGCGCCACCGTTATTGATTGTCCCCAAACAACTTGTGGCAGAAAACGCATATTGCCCCAAATTGGCGATTGCATTACAACTCGCGGTTTCCAACCCCGTTCCAACCCCGAGTCTGTGTCATCCGGAGCAAGGATGCTCAACCGACTGCGCCGCTGGTTATGCCCCGATCTGGCGATCGACCTGGGAACCGCCAACACGCTGGTGGCGGTCCAGGGGCGCGGCATTGTTCTGGATGAACCGTCGGTGGTGGCGCTCGAAAAGGGGACTCGCCAGGTCCTGGGACGCGGGACCGCCGTGGGAAAACTCGCCCGCCAGATGCTGGGCCGAACCCCTGAATCGATCACCGCCGTCCGCCCCTTGCAGGATGGCGTGATCACCGATTTCGAATTGTGCGAGGCTATGCTGCGGTATTTCATCAACAAGGCGACCCGCCGCAGCGGAGGGCTGCGGCCCCGCGTCGTCATCGCCATTCCGGGCAGCATTACGGCAGTCGAAAAACGGGCCGTGTTCAACAGCGCCGAGCGCGCGGGCGCCGGGCAGGTCTTTCTGATCCCCGAATCGAAGGCCGCCGGGATTGGCGCCGGGCTTCCGATTGCCGAGCCTCTGGCGAGCATGGTCTGCGACATCGGCGGCGGGACGACGGACGTGGCGGTCTTCAGCCTGGCTGACATCGTCGTGGGGCGGTCGATCCGCATCGCCGGCGACGAGATGGATGAGGCCATCGTCGAGTATCTGAAACAGCACTATTCGCTGCGCGTCGGAACGCAGACGGCCGAGCAGATCAAGATCGAGATCGGCAGCGCCGCGCCGCTCGATCAGGAACTGACGGCGGAGGTCCGGGGGCGCGACACGATCGGGGGCGTGCCTCGCAAGGCGGTCGTCACCAGCGAAGAAATCCGCGAGGCGCTCTCCGCGCCGGTGGAGGCGATTCTGGCGTGCATCAAAAGCGCGATCGAGCAATGCGATCCCGAACTCGTGGCCGATCTGGTGGACCAGGGGGTTGTGCTGACGGGCGGGGGGGCGCTGCTTCGAGGGCTGGACGTTTATCTCTCGGAACATTTGAACGTGCCGGTGCGCGTCGACCCCGACCCGCTGACGACTGTCGCCCGCGGAACGGCGATCTGTCTCGATCACCTCGCCGACTGGCGCGACAGCCTGGACGCAGGGGAGGGAGACTTATGAGAGCGGATCACAACGGATGAAGACCTCTGCGGGTGGATTCAGGCTGGCTTTCATGCTGTGTCTTCTGGGGGCGGGGCTCATGTTCGTCCCCGCCGACACGACCCGCCCGGTCCGCGCCCTGGTCCGCGATGCTCTCTGTCCGGGCCAGTCCGCCCTGCTCGCCGTTGTGCGCTGCAGTCGCGCGTGGGTTTCGGGCCTCGGTCATTCGGTCCACCGTGCGGACCGGGCGGGTAATCTGGATGACGAGTTGCAGGCTGCCCGGCTCGAGAACCGCCGCCTCGAGCTGCAAGTCGCCCGCCTGCGGGAGCAGGTCGAGAAGCTGGCGCAGGAGCAGGGGTTGACGCCGGCCGCCGGCTCGCCGCTGCCCCTCGTCACGCCGCGACTGGTGGCGGCCCGCGTGCTCGGCGAAGAAACGGCGGCGCTGTGGCGCGGGCGGAAATTGCTCTCAGTCGGCGCCGCCGGTGAAATCGCCGAATCGGCCCTGGTGCTCGATGACGCCCGGCCGATGGTCGACCTGGGGGCGGATGCCAGTCTCTCGGTCGGCGATGCGACGTATGCGGGGCGGATTGTAATCGGCAAGATCGCCGAAATCGGACGGTACAACAGCACTTTGCGGCTGGTGACCGACCCGGCATACAGCGGCCGGGCACGGCTGGCGCGGCGGACTTCGCGCGGGCTGGTGTTCGGAGCCGAAGGGACGCTCGTGGGGGACGGCAGTGATTTGTGCCGCCTCAGGCACATCGCCGATCCGGTCAACGTCGGTGACGAGGTCTTCACCGGCGCCGTCGACGGGTTGATCCCGCTGCCGATGTATTACGGAAAAGTGGTTCGGGCGGAACTTGCGCCGGGGGCGAACGAATGGTCGGTATGGGTGAAGCCGGCGGCGAACGGCGAGCGGCTGGAATCGGTGCTGATCCTGCGGCGGGCCGTGAATCCGGATCGCATTCTCGCCAACTGACGGAGCATTTTGGATTCCGGGTTTCGGATTTCATGAGTCAGTGGTCGGTTGGCAGTTGTCAGAGGTGAGTTGTCGTTCTCGTTCCAAAACAGGACCGTGCCGTGCCGGAGAACGTGATGCGGTGGTTGTGGATCTTTGCCTGGACGTATCTGGTCTTTGTTCTGCAGACGGCGTTCGTCAGGGAGATGCAGATCGCCGGGTGCGTGCCTCATCTGGTGCTGACGGGGCTCGTGTTGCTGACCATTCGGTTTCCCGGGCGCGCGGGGTTGTTTCTCGCCGCCGGCTGGGGGCTGCTTTCGGATTGCGTCGCCAGCGGCCCGTTGGGGACGGACATCGTCACCTTCATTCTGGCGGCTTATGCCATCCGGCAATTTGCACCCCGATCGAAACTGCATTCGCCCGCTCGTGCCGGCGCACTGGCGGGCCTGATCGTCTTCGCGGTTCTCGTAGTTTCCACCAGCTTGCGGATGTTGGCGGACGGTCGCACTCCCGATCTGCCGGCGCTGGCGAGGTACGCGGCGGGATCGGCGATCTACTCGGGCGCGGTGGTTGCAGCGGCGTCGCTGGCAGCCCGGCTCGTTCTGCGTTCGCCGACCGGGAATGATTCGGCAGCGCCCCCCGCCGTGTCGAACAAATGGCGAATGCTGACCGAGTAAGCATGCGGAACATCGCCCATAATCCCTATCGCACGCGTGAATCCGCCAGCCGCGTTTCGTCCGCCTGGGAACTGGATCACCACCCGGTTCATCG
>JBLMWR010000372.1:0-6461 GCA_050257335.1 Deltaproteobacteria bacterium
GAAGCGGCGGACTTTCCTGCGGTTCGCGTCGTAAATGATCGTCGAGGCGCTGGAAAGGCTGACGGCGGCGTAATTCCCGTGGGCTTCGAGAGCCAGGCCCAGGACCGGCTCGGGATGTTCCAGCCACCCCTGAAACAGGAGCCGCCGGTTGAACCAATACAGTTTTTCGTCCCCCACCAGGGCGATGCCCCCCGCCCCCGTGTCGCTCCAGGCGATGGCCCGGATCGGAGACGGACCGCGGGTGATGTTGGCGATCCGGCCGGTGCGATCGATGTGGTACAGGCCGCCGATGGCGTCGGCGGCAAGGACCTCGCCCGTTTCCCGCGCCAGCCGCAGGGCCACCAGCGGCGCTTCGGTGGACAGCGACCAGCTCAACTGCGGGCGGTTTCCCTGCCCGTGCGTCAGCCAGTCCCCGTCGCCCTCGTTCATCGTGAAGCCATCCGCTTGTGAAGCACTTCCAGCGCCTTGCGCACATCGGCGTCGCCGGCAACGTCGAAGTCGCCCGCCGAGCGGAGATACCCGCGCGGCTTCTCGGGATCGGGCATTTCGACGTCCGGCCGCACTCCGATTTTACCGAGCGTGTGCCCGTGCGGCGAGTAAAACTTCGCCGTCGTCACCCGCAGCCCGCAGTTCCCGCGGACGCGGTGGATCTCCTGCACCGACCATTTGCCGTACGACTTGCGCCCCACGATGATCCCCCGGCGATGATCCTTGACCGCCCCGGCCACGATCTCGCTGGCGCTGGCGCTGTCGCCGTCGATCAGCAGCACGAGGGGATTGTTCCAGGTCCCCGCACGACGGGCCGAGTAACTGAAGTTCTGATCGGCGTTTCTCCCCCGGGTCGACACCAGCACGCCGTCGTCGATGAAGCGATCGAGCGTCTCCACGGCGGCGGTGAGCAGCCCGCCGGGGTTTCCGCGCAGGTCCCACACCAGGGCCCGCATTCCCTGTTGCCTGAGATCCTGCAGGGCCGCGTCGAGCTCCTGCACGGTGGATTTCTGGAAGCTGGTCATCTGGATGTACCCCACGCCGTTCCCGCGATCGATGATCTTCGCCACGGGAATGCTTTTGACGACTACGGCGCGGCGCGTCAGCGACAGCCGCCGCGCCGGCCCGCCGCCGGCCCGCTGCACGTCAACGACCACCCGTGTTCCCTCGAGCCCCTGCAGCATTCCGGCCGCCGCATCGGTCGTGGCTTCGCGAACGTCGGTCCCGTCGATGGCGACGATGTGTTCGCCGGCGAGCAGCCCCCCCTCTGCGGCAGGGCTCTCCGGAAGCACGTTCACCAGGAGCAGCCCCTTCCCCGCCTCGGCCTTGATCTCGACTCCCAGCCCTACGAACTGCCCTTCGATGTTGGCGTACAGGTCGGAGTATCGCCCCGGCGTGAGAAAACTGCTGTAGTCGTCGAGCGCGTTGCAGCCCCCGAAAACGTATTCGAGAATCACCGGAGTCGCAGTCATTCCCAACTGCTCGGCGGCGATCTGGCACACTCGGGCCAGCACACCGCGCGTTTCCTCGCGGTGGCTGACGGGCCTGTTCCAGAACTCGTCGCGGAGGACCCCGCGGACCCGTTCGACGTTTCCACGGTAACGCGCCGCAACGTTGGTTTGCAGAAAATGTTCGTTGGTCAGCGCCAGGTACAGGCTTTCGGTTCCATGCGCCACAAAGGACGTGGCGGTGACGTTTTCGACGTAGTGCGCCTGAATTCTGTGGAAGACGTCGTCGAACAGGGCCTGGGCCTCGTTCCGCGACAGGGTCAGCAGCGATTTATGGAACGTGTTGTCCGAATACCGCCTTTCGACGGCAAACTGGATCTTCGAGCGCCGCAGCCCGTATTCCAGCTCCTTGCTCTCGGGCCAGCTCTTGACCGCCTTCTCGTAGTGCAGAATCGCGTCGACCCATTTTTTTCTCAGCTCGAACTCGACCCCCGTGTTGACGGCCTGGCTGATGCTCCCCGAAGCCGGGACGCTTGCCGATGATCCTGCAAAACCCGGCGTCAGCGCCAGTCCCGCGGAGAGAGAGACGACCAGCAGCAACAGGAAATATCGCAGAAAGAGGCGCAATCGCATGAGGTATTCTCTTTCCCGGCGGCCGCGCGGGCAGCCGGACTTCTGGCCGGTGTGGCTGTGGTTCCAGGAGAGGGCCGGACGATGCTGACCGGGGAGCGTCGCGGGGGCAATGCTGCCGCATGGTCTGGCCGGCGGCCGCGTGTTGCGATCCGGCAACATTTTTGGCCGCCATGTTGACTATAAACCACGTTTTTGCGACCGTCAAAAAAATGCGCGCCGGTCCCTCCCCGGAAAACCCGCACAACCGGACGGGTTGCACCCCTCAGCGCCGGTCATGCCGGTCTGGGACGGTTTGTCGCGCGACCGACATGTGCCGCTTCAGTCCGAGTCAAAATGGGATTAACCGCGGATGACGCGGAGACGCGCGGATGAGCGGGTTCGCCATTCTCGTACCTATCCGCGCGTCTCTGCGTCATCCACGGGTCTTTGTCGTCTCGTTCGTTGGTTTCGTGGTCACTCCGCGCCAACCGGCGCATGGTCGTTTCCGTCGCCGTGCAATTGTCGTTGCCGGTGTGTCCTCTCAGGATTTCCCTTTCTCGCGGGCCAAAAGGAACTGCAGAATTATGCAACTTGGAATTCCAAGCGCCTTACGCGTTGTACTGATCGCCGCCTGTGTCTTCGTTACGGGCCGGCGGCTCGTCGATTCCGCCGAATCCGAGCGTTCCCTTCCCCGGCTTGCCGAAAAACTGGCGGCCGCGCAGCCGGTCAAGATCGCCTGTCTGGGAGACAGCGTGACGGGGGTCTACTATCACACCGGCGGCCGCCGGGCGTACCCCGAGATGCTCCCGCACGCGCTTGAACAGGCCTTCCCCGGGTCCCGGGTCGCGGTGGTGAACGCCGGCGTCAGCGGCAATTCCACGCACGACGCACTCAAACGTCTGCAGAAAGACGTGCTCGACCACAAGCCCGATCTCGTCACGGTGATGTTCGGACTCAACGACATGGTCCGCGTACCGATCGCCGACTACCAGGCAAATCTGAAGACCATCGTCGAAAAGTGCCGCGGCATCGGCGCCGAGATCCTGCTGTGCACGCCCAACGCGATCATTGAGACCGGAGGACGCCCGACTGCCCGATTGATTGAGTATTGTGCCGCGATGAAAGAAGTGGGAAAGCAACTGAACGTTCCGGTGTGCGACTGTTACGCCGCGCACGCGGCCCTGCGCGAGCGCGATCCCCTGGCGTGGCGGCTGATGATGAGCGACCCGATCCACCCGAACATGGACGGTCACAAGCTGAACGCCGTCGCCATCTGCCGGTCGATTTCCGGCCGCGAAGTGTCGCTGAAGACGATCGCACCGTTACAGCCGGCGATCCCCAGAACTCTGGCGCGCCTCAGGGCGGGAGAACCGATTCGGGTTCTGGCGATGGCCCCCTATGACCGGATGATCGAAAAGGCGCTGCAGGCAAGCGTGCCCGGCGCGAAAGTCGAGACGACGGCGTGGGCGACAGCCGATCAGTCCCTGGGCCAGATCGAAGAAGCAGCGAAAACGGTTCGCGCGAAACCCCACGATCTCGTTCTGGTCGCCGTTCCGGCCGCTGTGACCCCCTCCGAGGACCCGCCGCCCGAAGCAGGCATTGCCAGCTACAGTTGGATCCTCAACTGGTCACTCAGCTTCGGCCATCAGGAATGGGACGTGGTGGCGCTGGCCCCGTCGGTTCTAAAGGCCGATCTTTCCGAAGCCGAAAGGAGCGCCGAGGAATTCACCCGCCGAATGGTCGCAGCGCAAGACCTGAGCCTCACCGCCCGGGCCGCCGGCGACCGATCGCCTCCAGAAAAAATACTGGAGAATTGGCTACGGGACCAGGTCTCAAAAAAATAGAAGCTGGCCGGTGCGCGGAAACGCATTTTTCTTTCGTCGATCCTTCCGTCAATGTTCGTGCCATTCGTGGGTTTCGTGGTTCACCATGAGGGCAACTGCGAATCCCGGCGCACGAAGATCCAGACGAAGTCATACGAAGGAGCAAGTGGTCGGCTCACGCTGATTTCAGGATTCTTGACCGCAGAGAACGCCGAGGACCCGGACAACTGCGATCAGGCCGTTCATTTTTTCTCCGCGACCTCGGCAATCTCGAAGATCGCCTCGACTTCCACGGCGGCGCCGGTCGGAAGCGAAGCGAAGCCCAGCGCGCTGCGGGCGTGGTACCCGTCGCTATCCTTCCCGAAGATCTTGTGGAACAGGTCCGAAGCGCCGTTGATGACCAGGTGCTGCTCGATGTAGTCGGGCGCCGAGTTGACGCAGCCGAGGACTTTGATCACCTTCAATCCGTCGAGCGTCCCCTGCCGACTGTGGACCGACTGCAGGATCTTGACGGCGCATTGCCGGGCCGCCTCGTAGCCCTCTTCGGTCGAAAGCCCCGCCCCCAGCTTTCCTTTGGTGTCGCTGACGTGCCCCGAGGTGATCAGCAGCTTGCCGCTCTTGGCGCAAAGGTTGAGATACCCGGGCTGTTGCTGGGGAAACGTGATGTTCAGGTCGCGCGCGCGTTGTTCAGCACTCATGCGGCAATTCTCCCTGGTTGTTTGTGCGGTGTCTCATCAAAGGGTCGTGGATCAGGCTCGACGTTCCCACAAGATACCGAGCGCCTCACGGAGGCACAATCACGGCTACAGAGTCTTGAGATACTCGATCACCGCATGCTTTTCCGCTTCGGTCAGCTCGTCGGGAAACGGGTGTCCCGCTGCGCTCTTGCCCGGAAGGCGGGTGTCGAAGAACTCTCGCTTCTGCGCCGGGCTCTTCGCCGATTCCGGAAGTTTTTCAAAGGTCGTCACTTCCAGACCGACCCGGGTGCGATCATAACCGTCTTCAGTGCGAGACCAGACCGCCGGACGTTCGTCGGGATGCATGACGTGCCACAGCGTGGGGACCGAGCCGTTGTGGAGATACGGCGCGCTCGCCCAGATGCCGTTCAGCGGCGGCGCCGCATAGCCCCCCGGATCAACGATATACGGCTCCCGCCCATAGTCGCCGAACCAGCCCTCCTGCATTTTCCGGCGATGCTCGGTCGTCAGGGACTTGAGGCGCGCAGGATCGGTCTTCACTTCGTCAATGGGAACGATCTTGTCGGGGTACGACGCCTTTTCGCCGTACGTCCCGTGGCAGCGGGCGCACGTCCGTTCAAAGGCGATGCGTCCGGTTTCAGCCAGCGGACGATCGATCTCCCACGGATACGCCGGCGCTTCGAGCGACTCGATCCACGCCAGGATGTCGCGGAACTCTTCCTCCCACCCGCGCAACGTCTCTCCCGAATTCCGGGGGAGCATGACGAACTGCAGAAGCGGACGGTGGCTCTTGATGGCGAAGCCGTCGGAATAGAGGCGCTTCTTGCGGCGGACGTTCCAGAAGGGAGGGGCGTCGACGTCGTTATGAAGCATTACGGGAATGACCGGGTCGCGGCGCATGTTCAGGTCTTTGTCGCGCAGCGCCCCCAGCGCCACGCCGAACATCACCGAGTTGGTCGTGCCGCGGGTCGTCCCGAGCGGCATCGTCAGCGACCCCTTATCCATGTGGGTCAAGGGCTTCCCCATCTTCAGCTTCATCAGCCGCACGTCTTCGGTAAGCGTTTCGAGGAGGTAGTGCGAGTTTGGCAGGCCGGGAATCACGCGGCCGGCGACTTTGCCGGCATGGCAGGCGAGGCAATTCATCACCCACCCTCCGCGGCCGTCCGAGACATAGCCGAGCGCCGGCCCCTGTCCCTGACGTCCCGTCTCACCGTAGGGAGGCTCCATCAGTCCATACCGCGAAAAGGCCAGCCGCCTTCGCTCCTCGGGTGAGGCCTCACGGGCGCTGTCGCGAAGCTCGGCCGGCCAGACCTTCCAGAGGTTTTCGAAGACCTCCTGGTCGAAGTCAGCGGGCAGGTAGGGCTTCGTGGTCAGCCAGTGAAAACCGCGCTCGGCCGGGGTCATCTGGCCCGGCGTGTCGTCGCCGCGCGCCATTCCGGCGTATCCGATCAGCAGAAGAAGGCTTGCCGCTCGCAGAGTGCGGCGCCGCCGCTCGAAAAAAAAGGGTCGTTGCCGCGCCATGTTCCGCACTCCGCCGATGTTTGACGGCCGACCTGGCCGATATTCATGATAGGCGTTGACCGCGGGAATGGGAACGGCATTAACCCGCGCGCGATTGCAGAACGGCGCCGGCATGAACTAAACTGCGCATGGGCAGGATCGATCTTGTGCTGTATGGAAATCCAGAGCAACCCTCTTGACTTGATCAGGTGAGCATCCGGATGAAACAGAGAGACGCCCCCCGACTGGGAGAATACGTTCGGCGGCTGAGCAACGGTCTGGTCCTGCTGGTCCTCGTGGCGCTGGGCGTCTGGGGGCATCGCCATCACTGGCAGATCCCGCGGTTCTCGGAAGTGACCGGGCGTCATGCTTCGATCGGCGCAAATCGAGCC
>JBLMWR010000373.1:0-15052 GCA_050257335.1 Deltaproteobacteria bacterium
GGACGATGTCCTGGCGGGTTTGCAGCAGCGGCCCGACCAGGTCGACCAGCGGCTGCGCGAACGAGCTGCCGGTGTATTGCATGCTGGCGTCCGGGGCGTAAAACCCGCAGCCCCACGTCCCCGACTCGGCCACTTCGCGGCCGTGCAACAGTTGCCGGCGGAGAAGGGTCAGGACTGCCGCGACGGCGAGAAGGCAACCGGTCACCGTGACCACGCCTCCCAGAAGTGCCTGGGCGGTAAGGGCGTCGGCAGGCCCCGTACCGGAAGCAAGCAGAAAGCTTTCGACGCTGTGATCCCCCAGGTTGGTGACGTTCTCCACGACGGGGGCCAAAACCGCGATGATGGTCGGTGAAAACAATCCCGCGCCCAGGCACGCTGCCGCCAGAATGCACAGCGGCCACTGCATCAACCATCCCACAGGCCGGGCGGCTGCCGCCGGGGCCGTCCGCGGCTGGCCGAGAAAGACGATTCCCATGATCATCGTGAAGCAAAAGGCGGCCAGGCCGCCGATGAGGGTCAGTGCGGCGATGCCGCTCAGCGCTGCGACTCCCGCTGTGCCCGTGAGCGAAATTTCCTCGCGGAGCGCGGTGAGGTAGATCAGAAACTCGCTGGCAAAGCCATTGAAGGGGGGAAGTCCGGAAATTGCCACGCATCCGACCGCGAAGGGAACAGCCAGCAGCGGAAGGCGCTTCAGCAGGCCTCCCAACTGGTTGATGTTTCCTGTCCCTGCGCTCTGTTCGATAACCCCCGCTCCCAGAAACAGGAGGCCTTTGAACAACGAATGGTTGAGGACGTGGAACAGAGCGCCTGCGAAGCCGAGAACGGCCATGCCGGGCGTCTGTGCGCTCAGCCCCAGCAGTCCCGTCCCCAGACCGATGCCGATGATCCCCATGTTCTCGATGCTGCTGTAGGCGAGGATCCGGCGGAGCTGTCGCTGGGCCAGAGCGGAGAGAATTCCCATCACCCCGGAAATCATGCCGATGACCAGAAGCAGCACGCCCCACCACGTTGGAGGCTGAAATTCGGGAAGGGACGTGAAGAGAGAAAGAATGCGAAGCAGTCCGTAGACTCCCATCTTGCTCATCACGCCGGAGAGCATGGCGGGCGTATGCCCGACGGCGGCGGGGTACGCTTCGGGGAGCCACACATGAAACGGCATGAAACCGGCCTTAGTCCCGAACCCGATCAGCGCCAACACGAACATCAGGCTTAGCGTGCCGGCCGGCGCGGCGGCGAGGCGCGCGGTGATTCCCGGCTCGATGATGGCGAGCGATCCCGAGTTCTGCCCGAGGAGGATAAAGAGGGCCAGCAGAAAAGCCGTCCCCAAATGACTGGCGACCAGGTACGTCCAGCCCGCCTCGCGCACTTCCTGCCTCTCGTGTTCGAAGACGATCAGGAAATACGAGGCCAGCGCCATTACTTCCCACGCCATGAGGAACAGCAGTCCGTCGCGGGCGATGATCACCAGAATCATGCCGGCAATGACGACGTTGTAAAAGAACCAGACGCCTCCCAGCGATTTGCGGGGCGCATAGGCTTTAAGAAACTCGACGCCGAAAGCCGCCGCCAGCGTGGGGACGACGAGCACCAGCAGCAGAAACCAGGCAGACAGAAGGTCGAGGCCGACAACGAACGCGCCGTTGGGAACGGCCCAGGGAATGGGATCGAAAGTAAGCGGCCGTCCGCTGGCGAGCACGCCCACGACGGGACCGGCTCCCAGTGAGGCGGCCACGACCACGCCTGCGGCTCCCACCCGCGAACACAACCCGGGCGCTCCGCGAAGGAGCAGCGCCACGACGCCACTGGCGGCGAGTACGCCGACCGAGGCCAACAGTAGTCCCATTCTCGTTCCTCTTGGTCGTCCGCGTCTGCCCGGCCGTCCGCGACCATGCGTTTCCGGCCGTCTTAAGCCTCACCCGTTACGTCGCCTGACCCGCGTCACACGCTGCCGCCGCCGAAAGTATTGTCTCGGGTGTCTGCCGCCCGATGACCGCCCGGCGAAACCGTTCGTCGCGCAAGGTGCAGGCCAGCCGCGCGAGTAATTGCAAATGAGTCCTGACGTTGGGGGCCAGCAGCATAAACACGACGTGCACCGGTTTCCCATCGGCAGCGCCATAGGGAACCGGCTGCTTCAGGTAACACAAAGTGACGGAAGCTGTCTCGATGGGTGCCACGACGGGAGTGCGGGGGTGGGGAATGGCGATTCCGTCGCCGACGGCGGTCGTTCCATGCGACTCGCGGACGCGTAACAGCTCCAGCAGCAGCTCGCGATCGAAATCTGCCGGGAGCTTCACGTGCTCGACCACCGCTCGCAGAACCGAATCTCGGTCATTTCCGCCCACGTCAAAATAGATTCCCCCCGCCTCGAGCGCCGCTGAAAGCATCGGCGTGGTGCCATTCCCGCCGGGCGTCGGGGCAAAAATTTCGGGGGCGACGTCGACTTTACGAAGGGCGGCCCATTCGAGCAGCTCGGCCTTGTTGAAAAAGTATTGGGAATCGACCTGGTGGGCCGGGAGCGACCGTTCGTTCACCCATCGATAAACGGTGTTTTCCGAGATTTTCAGCAAACGTGCGACTTCACGCACACTCAATTGCATCGTCTTTGTTCCGTCCCAGCCGACCCGGCCCGATCGCCCCTCGGCCGCCGCCCTGACTCCCTCCGGGGACGTCTCAACATGCCCCATGAATTTCCGAAGTCAGCAAAAAATCTTCCGCCCATGCAACCGCGGCATTTTAGAAACTTGATCAAGCAACTCCAAGTGACCCGAATATTACAAAACCGTAAGTATCGAACTTGCGACAACGGTGTGCGATAATTGACATAATTCCATAGGCGGTTCTTAATTACAATTGTGTAATGGCGTTGACTTCTCCTTGGGAAATCAGGGAGGGGGAGGTAAGATCAATTGCGGCAACGATCTGCGCTTGGAGGATTCCGGATTATGGAGTTGTTAATCGTCGAAGACGCGCCGGTCATCGGAAAGGCGCTGCGCCAGGGGTTTCGTGAGGCCGGGCATGATTGCATGTGGGCCAAGGACGGCGACAAGGGGTGGGAGCTGGCGCGCTCCCAGCAGTTCGACGCCATCATCCTCGACCTCATGTTACCCGGAAAGCAGGGGCTGGACATCGTTCGTGACCTGCGGGCCGAGGGGATCCGCACGCCGATCGTCCTGTTGACCGCGCTGGGTTCGATCGAAGAGCGCGTGGCGGGTCTGAGTGCGGGGGCCGACGATTATCTCGTCAAGCCTTTCGCCTTCACCGAGCTGATGGCCCGGATCGAGGCCGTCTGCCGGAGGTCGGGGATGCGGCCGTCACCGACCGTGCAGGTGGGAGAGCTGTCGCTCGACCTGGCGACGCGGCGCGCCGTCCGGGCCGGGACCGAAATCGATCTGACCCCCACCGAATTCAGCCTCCTGGAGTTCCTCATCCGTCACGCGGGGCAGCTCGTCACCCGCAAAATGCTGTGCGAGCATTTGTGGGAGTCGGACTGGGAGGGGGCTACGAACGTCATTGAGGTGCATATCAACCGTCTGCGCGGTAAACTCGACAAGGGTTTCGAGAGGTCGCTGATTCAAACCATTCGGGGGCGGGGTTATGCCCTCCGCGCATCTTAGGGAAGTTTTCGGGACGTTGCGGTTTCGACTGACGTTGTGGAACACGGCTGTCGTGTTCGTCTTCGTGGTCGCCACGTTGTGGGGGGTCCGCGAAGGGCTGCGGTTCGTCTTGTGGCACGAGGCCGACAACCAGCTCGTCGACGACGCTGTGGAAATCAAAGCGACGATCGAGCAGCTGTTTCCCGACATCGATGGAATTCACGAAGAGCTGAAACGCAAGGCTGCAGCCCATACGCACCGCGGCCTGCACGTGCGGATCTTCGACGACCAGGCCCGGCTCTTATGGTCCACCGCGAGCGCACCTGAGATTCCGTCCCCGACCGAGCTGTTCCGTTACGGAATGAAGCCGGTGACGTCGCAGCATTTCCGCCTGGTGCACTTTCGGACCGACGGACCGGGAATGCCCGGCTATACCGTTCGCGTCGGCACTTCATTCCTGCCGCTCGAAGAGGATCTGGCGCAGTTCACCTGGACGCTGATCGTCGTCGGCTCGGTGACTCTGCTGGTCTCGCCGCTCGGCGGCTACTGGCTGGCTGGCCGCGCGACGCGCCCCATCGCCCGGATCATCGACACCACCAACCGGCTGCACCCCGCCGACCTCGGCGAGCGGCTGCCGCTGCGCGGGACCGGCGACGAGCTCGACCGCCTGTCGTCGACGATCAACGGGTTTCTCGACCGCATCGGGACGTATCTGGAGCAGAACCGAGAGTTCACGGCGAATGCCGCCCACGAGCTGCGCTCGCCGCTGGCGGCCATCCAGAATTCGCTGGAGGTCGTGCTGAATGCCGACCGGTCGATTGAGGAATACAAGGACCTGCTGGGAGAGCTTCTCGACGAATGCGCCGGCCTGCGGACGCTCATCAACCAGTTGCTGATCCTGGCGGAAAGCGACACCGGGAGGCTGCAGACGGCGACCGAACCGGTCGAACTCGATGCGGTCGTCCGTAAGGCCTATGATATGTTTCTGGGCGTGGCCGAGGCCGCCGACGTGAATCTGCGGATCGCCGCGCTCGACCGCGTGCGCGTCGCGGGAGATGCCGGCCGTCTGCGGCAGGTCGTCAACAACCTTTTTGACAACGCCATTAAATTCACCCGCGCGGGAGGAGTGGTCGAAATCCGGCTCGTTTACCGGCCGGACCGGCACGACGTTGTATTTTCGGTCCGCGACACGGGCTCAGGGATATCGCCCGCCGATCTCCCGCACATCTTCGATCGCTTTTACCGCGGCGATAAGGCGCGGCAGCGCGACCGCCGCAGCCGGGGTACGGGCCTGGGGCTGGCGATCTGCAAGTCGATCGTCGCGGCGCATAACGGGCGGATCGAAGTCGAGAGCGCCGTTGATCAGGGGACGAAGTTCACGGTATTCCTTCCGGTGGCGGGCGCTAGGCGCGCCGAAGACTCTGCCGCACGGACGGAACCAGCCCTGTCGGCGGGAACACGTTGACGTCGATTCGGCATCTTGCTGCATTACCAGCGGTTCGACGAGCAGAGATTTGCCGATGGCTCCCGCGTCCATCGTCTTTTGAGTAGAATTCGATGTCACAACCGATCGAGAGAGTCGCCGCCCGGGAGACAAACTGCATGTTCCGCACCTTGCTTGCCGCCGGCCTGATTTCGACTGCCGGAATAACACTCGGGCTGGCCGCCGATCCACCGCCGCTGTCCATTCCCAAACTGAGCGCGCTGGAGTCGAAGCACCTGGCGAACGTCCGGCAGGTGACACAGGGGCTTCCCCGGGCCGGCGAGGGGTATTTTTCCCGCGACGGCAAGTCGATCGTCTACCAGGCATATCCGGTCGGGTATCCCTTCTATCAGATTTACACGCAGGCTCTCGAGCAGGGGGAACCGCGGCTGGTCAGCACCGGAAGGGGGCGCACCACCTGCTCGTATTTCAGCCCTGACGGCAAGACGATTCTCTTCGCTTCGAGTCACGCCGATCCGAATATCGAAGAGACCGAATTCAAAGCTCGCGAAGAGGCCGCGCGCGGCGGCCGCCGGCGCTATCAATGGGATTTCGACCCGCACATGGATATCTACACGATCGGCGTCGATGGCCGGGGCCTGAAGCGGCTCACCGACGCGCCCGGGTACGACGCCGAAGGAAGCTACTCATCCGATGGATCGCACATTGTGTTCACCTCGTCGCGCGACGGCGATCCCGACATTTACATCATGGACGCCGACGGCGGCAATGTGCGGCAGCTTACCAACGCCCCTGGTTACGATGGCGGCCCCTTCTTCTCCCCCGACAACAAATGGGTCATCTTCCGCAGCGATCGCCAGAAAAAAGACATGTTGCAGATCTTTGCCATCTCGGTCGACGGCAAAACCGAGGTGCAACTGACGAACAACCTCGATCACGTCAACTGGTGCCCGTATTTCCATCCCGGCGGCAGGTACATCATCTGGTCGGGGGCCGATTATTCCGACCTGTCGCGGCGCAATCCGTTTCATTTGTTCACGATGGAATTGTCGTACCCGGAGGGGAAGCTGACCGGCGGGAAGGTAACGCAGATCACCGACAGCGACGCGAGCGACGTGCTGCCGGTCTTCAGCCCCGACGGCAAGAAGCTGATGTGGACCGCGACCCGCGCCGCCGATCGTTCGAGTCAACTCTTCATCGCCGACTGGCTGCGAGAAAAAGGTTCGTAATCCCGCCTTCATGCGACGCGCATGTGAATCGGAGGCAGATTTCGTATTCCCCCGTTTGGCGGCCAGGCGCAGCCGAGTCTTTCTGCTGAAAGCCCCTCCATGAACCTCCGCGGTAAAACGATCCTCATCACCGGGGGGCGGCGCGTGGGAGCGAAGCTGGCGGTCGAGCTCGCCCGCCGAGGCGCAAACGTCGCCCTCAGCTATTTCAAAAGCCGCCAGCGTATCGAAGCCGTCGCCGGCGAAGTCCGCCAGCATGGTGCGCGCGCCGCGGCGTTCGCCGCCGACCTGCGGCAACCCACCGATGCCGAGGCACTCGTGAGGCAAACCGTCGCTGAATTCGGCTCGATCGACGCGCTGGTCAACATGGCCAGCGAGTTCCATCCGACCCCATTCGGCGACTTGACGGCGTCTGATTTCGATGACGCCATTGCGTCGAACCTCAAAGCCTCGTATCTGGCCGCCGTGGCGGCCGCGCGAGCCATGCTCCGGCAGCCGGTCGTGGACGGCATTCAGGGAAAGATCGTCAACTTCGCCGACTGGGCGGTCGAGCGACCCTACAGGGGCTTCCTTCCGTATTTCGTCGCCAAGGGAGGCGTGGTGGCGCTGACCAGGGCCCTCGCCGTGGAGCTCGCGCCGACGATCGCGGTCAATGCCATCGCCCCGGCGATGATTGATCCGCCCCCGAACCTCTCCCCCGAAGAGATCGAAGAGATCCGGCAGGCGTCGCCCCTCCGCCGCATCGGCACTCCCACCGACGCCAATAACCTCGTCCTCTACCTGCTCGAAGGGACCGACTTCGCCACCGGGGCCGTGTACCAAATTGACGGCGGCAGATTTCTGGGGACGGAAGACGGGTAGTCGCAGACGAATGCGAATGCATGACGACGTTTGACGGCACGATCAGCCATCTCTGTTCGTTCGTATTCAGTGGCGGCCCGTTCTCCTGCTTTTCTTCCGTCCCGATTCAACCGCGGCGATGCTGCCGCTCCCCGTTGCCGTCGGGCCGGCGACAGCTTAAGCTGACGCTATTGGCGGCAACGTTTCAGGAGTACATGAATGCACCGCTTTGCGTCGATGGGGTTGTTCTTGTCGGCAGTCATCGCCCGCATCGCCCTCGGGGCCGAGCCGGCGGGCGCCAAGGTCGATTTCAATCGCGACATCCGGCCGATTCTGTCGGATGTCTGCTTCCAGTGCCACGGGCCCGACAAATACCAGCGCAAGGCGGAACTGCGGCTGGACGTCAAAGAAGACGTCTACAAAGACCGCGGGGGGTACGCGCTCGTCAAGCCCGGCAATCTCGATGACAGCGAACTCTACGCGCGGCTCATCGATACAGATGAAAAGCAGCGGATGCCTCCCCCCGACGCACTGCGTCAGCTCACCAGGACCGAAATTGGCCTGTTCAAACGCTGGATTGAACAGGGGGCCGAGTGGCAGGGGCACTGGGCGTACCTCCGGCCGGACCGCCCGGCGGCGCCGAACATCGCCGGTGACCGAGATTTCGTCCGCAACGAAATCGACCGATTCGTACTGCAGAAGCTCCGCGAAAAGGGGCTGGCTCCCGCTCCGGAAGCCGACAGGGTGACGCTGATCCGCCGGCTGTCGTTCGATCTCACGGGCCTCCCGCCGACGCCGAAGGAAGTCGAAGAGTTCGTCAACGACAGGCGCGACAGCGCCTACGAGGAACTGGTCGATCGCCTCCTCGCCTCGCTGCATTTCGGGGAACGGATGGCGATGTACTGGCTGGATCTGGTGCGGTACGCCGATACGAACGGCTATCACGGCGACAACCACGAAGACCGCGACATGTATCGCGACTGGGTGATCAATGCCTTCAACGACAACATGCCGTTCGACCGGTTCACGATCGAGCAGCTTGCCGGCGATCAGCTTCCCAACGCCACGACAGCCAACCGGATTGCCTCGGGCTACAACCGCCTGCTCATGACGACCCGCGAGGGAGGGGCGCAGGCGAAGGAATACATGGCAAAATATTCCGCCGACCGCGTCCGCAATTTTTCATCCGTCTGGTTGGCCGGAACGATGGGGTGCTGTGAATGCCATGACCACAAATACGACCCCTACACGACCCGCGATTTCTATAGCATGGCGGCGTTTTTCGCCGACATTCAGGAGATCGCCGTCGGCGAGCAGCCGGGGACGAAAATTCCCACGCCCGAACAGGCGGCCGACCTCTCCCGCATCGACGAACAGATCGTCCCCTTGCGAACATTGCTGAATACACAGACGCCGGAGCTCGATGCCGCGCAGGCTGCCTGGGAGGCGGAACTGCTGAAGAAAAAAATCGACTGGACCGTGCTGAAACCCGTGGAGGCAATTTCCAGACAGGGAGCCACGCTCAAAACTCTCGACGATGGGACGATTCTGGCCGCAGGAGAAAACCCGGCAGCCGACGCGTTTGAAGTTCGATTCGCGGCGCCTTTCATGGGAATCACCGCGCTGCGACTCGAGGTGTTCTCGGATGATTCGCTCCCGGCAAAGGGTCCGGGACGCGCCGCCAACGGGAACTTCGTACTTAGTGAGTTCACCGTCACCATCGCGGACAAACCAGCCGAGTGGTCGTCCGTCACGGCGACACATTCGCAGAAAGACTATGCCATCGCCGGAGCAACCGATGGCAATCCGCAAACCGGCTGGGCGATTCTGCCACAGGTCGGACGCGCGAACGAAGCGGTTTTTGAAGCGAAGACGGATCTCGGTAACGGAGGCGATGCGCCATTGACGATCATCATGCAGCATAACTACGGCAGCGCGCACACAATCGGCAAATTCCGCGTGTCGGTGACCGGCAGCCCGCGTCCGATCCGGGCGGGGAGCGACAATGGAGTTCCGAAGAACATCATCGACATCGTCGCCGTTGAACCAGCCCGCCGGTCAGAAAAGCAAAAGCAGGACCTCTCAGCCCATTTTCGGAAAATCGCCCCGCAGCTCGCGGAGTCGCACAGACGATTGGCCGAGCTGCAGACGCAGCGCGACGCGCTTTTCAATTCCGTCCGCACGACGCTCGTTTCGACCGCCGGACCGCCACGCATGATCCGTATTCTCCCGCGCGGCAACTGGCTCGACGAATCGGGCGAAGTCGTATCTCCTGCGGCGCCGGGCTTCATGACGCCGCGGCAAACGCCCGCCGAGGGACAACGTCTCACGCGGCTGGATTTGGCCAATTGGCTCATCTCGCCGGAAAACCCCCTGACCGCCCGCGTCTTCGTCAATCGCCTGTGGAAAATCGCCTTCGGACAGGGGCTCGTCCGCAGTACGGAAGACTTTGGCTCGCAGGGAACGCCCCCCACGCACCCTGACTTGCTCGACTGGCTGGCCCTGGAGTTCTTGGCCCCAACGCAAACAAATCCAAAATCCGAAATCCCGGATCCGAAATCGAAAGCCTGGGACATCAAACGGATCCTCAAGATCATCGTCATGTCGGGCACCTACCGGCAGTCGTCGCACGCCGCCGAGTCGCTCCGGCAGCGCGACCCGTACAACCACTGGCTGGCCCGCCAGGGTCGATTCCGCATGGACGCCGAGATGGTTCGCGACAACGCGCTGGCCGTCAGCGGGCTTCTCGTCGACAAGCTCGGCGGCCCCAGCGCCCGCCCCTATCAGCCGCCGCTGTACTGGGCGTATCTCAATTTTCCTGTGCGCGAATATCAAAACGACAAAGGTGAGGGGCTCTACCGCCGCGGCCTCTATACCTACTGGTGCCGGACGTTCCTCCATCCCAGTCTGAAAGCCTTCGACGCTCCGACGCGCGAAGAATGCACCGCCGAACGCCCGCGGTCGAATACGCCGCTGCAGGCGCTCGTTCTCTTGAATGACCCCACCTATGTCGAAGCGGCCCGGGCCTTCGCCGAGCGCATCGTGCGCGAGGGCGGAAACGCCACGGCGTCGCGGCTCGAATTCGCCTACCGCCAGGCGCTGTCACGGTCCATTCGCAGTGAAGAGGCGAAGCTGCTCGCGGGTCTCTACCAGCGGCATTTCGACAGTTACAAAGCGGACCCAAAATCCGCTGAAGCTCTGCTGCACGTGGGTGACCACCCGCTTCCAGCCGTGACCAATGTCGCCGAGCTGGCCGCCTGGACCTCGGTTGCCCGGGTGATCTTCAACCTGCACGAGATGGTGACGCGGAATTAAGAGGACTGGAAAATGCACAACACGTACAACGCAAAACAACAAATTCAACGCCGCACTTTCCTGCGAACGAGCACCGCCGGGATCGGCACTGCCGTGCTGGCATCGTTTCTCAAGCCCGGGTTGCCTTGCGACTCCGTGAGCCTGCAGGCTGCCGGCGCAAGGTCGCCCATCGATAAGTGGACCGGCGTGGTCAATCCCCTGCATCATCCGGCGAAGGCGAAGCGGATCATTTACCTGTGCATGGCGGGCGGGCCGTCGCATCTGGAGACCTGGGACTACAAGCCCAAGCTGGCCGATATGCACGGGCAGCCGATGCCCGAGTCGTTCACCAGAGGGAAGCCGATCGCCCAGCTCCAGGGGGCCAAGCTCACCTGTTTCGCGCCGCAGCACAAGTTCAAAAAGTTCGGCGAGTCCGGGCAGGAGATCAGCGAGATTTTTCCGCATATCGGGACGGTCGCCGACGAGCTGTGCATTATTCGCTCGATCATGACCGAGGCGATCAACCACGATCCCGCGCATACGTTCATGAACACCGGGACGACCATTTCCGGGCGGCCGGCGATGGGGGCCTGGATCAACTACGGCCTCGGCAGCGACAGCGAAAACCTCCCCGGGTTCGTCGTCATGACTTCCACGGGGAAATTCGGTCAGGCGCAGCCGATCGCGGCAAGGCAATGGCACAGCGGATTTCTCCCCAGCCGTCTCCAGGGGGTCGAGTTCCGCTCGAAGGGAGACCCCGTACTCTACGTCCGCAATCCGGCCGGCGTCTCGAACGACCGGCAGCGAGACGTCGTCGATGCCGTGCAGCAGCTCAATCGGCTGGAAAACAGCATTGCCGACGATCCGGAGATCGCCACGCGGATCAGCGCCTACGAAACGGCGTTCCGCATGCAGTCCAGCGTCCCCGAACTGATGGATGTCTCCAACGAGCCGAAACACATCCTCGAGATGTACGGCACGCAGGGGGGCGACGGGTCATTCGCCGCCAATTGCCTTTTGGCCCGGCGGCTGGCCGAACGTGGTGTGCGCTTCATTCAGCTTTACCATCGCGACTGGGACCACCACGGCGCGGTCAAGGTTCACTCGGCAGGGACCGCCGCCGAAGTCGATCAGGGTTGCGCGGCCCTCATTAAAGACCTCCGGCAGCGCGGAATGCTGGAAGAGACGCTGGTCATCTGGGGAGGCGAATTCGGCCGCACGCCGATGGCTCAGGGAGACGGCCGCGACCACCACATCAAGGGTTTCTCGATCTGGATGGCCGGCGGCGGCATCAAAGGGGGAATTTCACACGGCGCCACCGACGAGCTGGGATACGAAGCCGTCCACGATGTGGTCCACGTCCACGACTTCCACGCCACGATCCTGCACCTTCTTGGCATCGATCACCTGCGCCTCACCTACAAATTCCAGGGCCGCGACTTCCGCCTGACCGACGTGGCGGGGAATGTGATCAAGCCGATTCTGGCGTAAGTCGTCGGCCTCGCGGAGACGCCCATGCGGGAGAAGCTGGTGAGCGCGGTCATAGCAGCCGTACTGCTCGCTCTTGGCGTGACAGCCTGCGCGAGCGGAGTTCGGGCAATACGCGCAAGAGCATACGATTTTTCATGGCGGCCCGCTCGGGGATCGCAAATCACGTTCATCGATCACTATCGGAAAGCTGCCGCGGTTCGCGTCGGAGTCGGATTGGTCGCGATCGGCGTATTCCTCGGCACCTTCGCAACGGCCGTCGTTGTCGGTGTCTGGCAAAGTCATCGGGATTGGACAACCGGCGTCCTGGGGCGCGGCCTGCTGTGGTCGGCGACCGCGTCGTCTCTGATTGGCGTGTTGTCGCTGTTTCCGCCCTGGGAAGTCCAGTCACTCCCTTTTTATGCAGTGCCGCTGGCGGTGCTCATTGCGTGCTCCTTTTTCCATCGGACTCGATGGACCGGTATGCTGCTCGCAGTCATCGGAGCATTGGTTTTGGCGACTGCGACAGCGATGAACGCGTTCAACGACTATCAAACCGCGAGTCGCTGGGCCGGGGAGCTTGTCCTGGGAATCTTTGCCACAGTCGTCGGCGCCGCCCTGAGGGCCTGGTGGGCCTCGCAGCGACGGCGGCAGTCGCGAACGCCCATTTGATCGCGAGGCGCGCCGGCAAATCCCCCACGAGCATCTGAAACTCGGTCGTGCGGTCGATTTCTGCTTGCAAAGCGCGACCATCTAACTGCTGGAATGAATCCACTGCCTCGCCGCGGCAGTACGCGTCAGATGGAGAAGATCTCCGCGACCGAAATCTGGAATCCCGGGACGACGTCGGCGCCGTCCAGCGTGTCAGCCACACCGAGGATCGTTGCGGTGTGATCGGGACCGTAGACAGTCACCGTCTGTTGCTGAGGATTGATCACCCAAACCAGGCGAGTCCCTGCCGCCAGCCATTCCTGCACCTTCTGATCAACTTCGTAGACGGTGTCGGTGGGCGACATTGTTTCGACGGCAAGGTCAGGTGCCCCGACCCAGAACTTCACCGACACCCCCGCCGCAGCGACCCGGTCATGACGGATAAAAGCAGCATCGGGGGCGCGGACCGTGTCTGGATCACGCTCGATGATGAAGCCCGTTTCTGCCGCCATGACGATTCCAAGTTTTTTTGCGCGGACGAACTGATGCAATGGCGCGGCAAGATTCATCGAGAACGCGCCGTGGCCGGAATCGGCGGGTGACATCGGACGCAGTTCTCCTTTTACGAGCTCGCAACGCCCGCCATGGTCGGGTGTTTTCCAAAGGTCGTCTGCAGTTAGGAGTCGCGTTGCCGTGCTCATGACAAAGGGACCAAAGTATCGGGACGGAGCGACGATCGGACAGGTATTTTCCAAGCCTACTCCCCGCTTGCGGGCAGGTCAAGATGGCGATCAGGCGGAGTGATTGGTTACGACTCTGCAAGCCACTCAGCCTTTTTCCGGCTTCCGCTGCACCAGGTCCTTGTCGAAGTAATTGATCGCCATGCCGGCGTCGATGACCAGGCCCTGGGCATTGATTCCGGAGGAGCGGGGGCTGAGAAGAAAGGCGACGGCGTTGGCCACCTCGCGGGTTTCTACGGCGCGCTTCCGCAGCGTCGCCTGTTCGGCGTACAGGTAGCTCTCGACGTAACCGGGGATGCCTGCCGAGGCGGAACTCTTCAGAAGCCCCGGGGAGACCGCATTGAAGCGGACCTGCGAGAACTGCGAGAATGACTTGGCGAGAAAGCAGATCGACGAATCGAGGGCCGCCTTGATCGGAGCCATGTAGCCGTAGTTCTCGGCCGCCATGCGGGTCGTCGAAATCGAGAGCGCCACGACGCTTCCCTCCCGGTGGTCGATCGCGTCGCGGAAGGCGTTCGACAGGGCGATCAGCGAATAGCACGAGATGTCGACCGCCTCCAGAAAAGCGGCGCGCGGCGTTTCGTGAAACGGAAGCCAGCCGGCCGAATAATCGGCAAAGGCGATCGAGTGCACCAGCCCGTGAAGCTTGCCATGGGCGCCGGCGACCTGATCCCGCAGCCTGTCGATCTGGTCGGCACGGGCGACGTCGCACGCGTAAATGGGAGCGTCACCTGCGATTTTGGCGGCCTGTTGCCGCCGTTCTTCGGAGCGGACGGAATAAATGACGCGCGCTCCGGCCTCGGCGAGGACCGACCCGACATGCCACGCCACACTTTTGCGGTTGGCCAGTCCGCAGACGAGGATCGGTTTGTCTTTGAGTTGCAGAAAATCCATGGCGTCGATCGGCGGGGCCGGGCGTCACCAGCCGAGCGACATGTTGGTTTCGATGGCCTTTTGCGCTTCGTGCAGATCGGCGCCGGTGTCGAGCATGTACAGGCGGATGGCGTGAACCTTGTCGCCGGCGGCGCGGGCCAGACAGTCGCGGGCGGTGTCGCACGGGTCCGCCGTCCCCTGGATCCCCAGCAACCGCTTGGAAATCACCCAGATGTCGCGGGGCCGGCGGGTGACGCGGACCACATCCTCTTCCGGGTAGTATTTTTTGGCGATCGCTTCGGCCGTCTCATGCGAGTCGGCCCACCCGATCATGATGTGTGCGTTCGTTTCGATCTCAAACAGCGCCATGTTTCCTGCCTCGCCGTCAACGGGATTTGTTTTGGGGATGTGCCAACGCCATTATCCTACGCATCTTTCCAGACAACGGGAAGGGAAGAGCGGGCAATTTCGAATCTCGCGGCAAGACCCGGGGTTTCGTGAAAAATGACGAATGACAAGCGACAAATGTCTGCCGAATTCCGACATCCGAATGATGAAAAAGCACGAGCCTCGTCTCACATCACGTCGATACGTACTCCCCTCCCTTTCAGTCGTTCGTCCTTCGGGCTTCTTTAGACATTCGTCATCAGCCATTTGGCATTCCCTCCGGTTCCGGATGCAGCTTGTCCCATTGGACTTCGGCGGAGCTGCGGCCCAGATAGAGCGGTTCGACTCCCCAGAAATCGGCCGTTATCCCGGCTTCGACGGCCCGCATTCCGAGGCGCGCAATCCAGATTGCCCGCGGAATCCGGAATGCGGGATCCAGCACCCGGCAGCGAGCGGCAATCGACGGAGCGATTTTCTCGACGCCCGTTCCAGACACGCTGTCTTGCGAATTCAACCCCGCAATCCAGGTTTCGGCGG
>JBLMWR010000374.1:0-3387 GCA_050257335.1 Deltaproteobacteria bacterium
CGCCAGGAGGTGCCCTTCGCCGCGGAAGGCGGAGAGCCGCTTCCCAACTGCACGGTCGTCGTTTTTTATATCGACGGCCTGCGTCCGGACGTCGTCGAGGAGATGGCGGCGATGGGACACATCCCCCATCTGCGGAAATATTTCGTCGATGGCGGGACGCACCTGACAAACGCCTTCACCGCGTTCCCGTCTGACACGATCACCTCCAACGGCACGATGTGGACCGGCTGCTTTTCCGATCGTCACGGCCTGAAAGGGCAGGTGCGTTTCAGCCGCACGCGGCTCAGGTCGGAGTCGTTCCTGGAAACGCTGGGGCCCGCCCGCAGTCAGCGGCACCTGGGTCCGCACGGGCTCGACAAAGTCGTGCACGACACCCAGGCGGCCACTGTGGGCCTGGTGAAAGGCGCCGATGGAGAGCGCGACTGGCGCGACGGGCAGACGAGCGCCACGCCGGCGATTTACGACTATCTGCGGGCCCGGAAACAGGACTGGGCCACCGGCATCCTTCCCATCATGACCGAAATGCCCCCCCCGTTGTGGACGCGGAGCATGACGCGCGTGCTTCCGTACCTGCAGTCGCAGCAGGCCTGGCGATATGTCGACGACGCCAATGCCGACTTCGCCATCCGCCATCTCATCCGCCAGTACCGCCCAGTCACCGTGATCTGGCTCCCCGAAACCGATTCGGTCAGTCACAAGGAATGCCGCGGGCAGTTCGGCAGCACCCGCCGCACGATCGCCCGGGCCGACCGCCTCGTCGGCGAGGTGGTCTCGGAACTGGAAGCCCAGAACCGCCTCGAGTCGACCTACCTGATTCTGGTCAGCGACCACGGGCATCTCGGCGGGCAGAAGACCCACCTGTCGCGCTTCGACCTGGCCGACGAATTCTTCTTCAATCCCCGCCAGATGACCCGCGACGGACGATGGGTGGGAGGGGGATTGGGGCTTTCGGTCCGGCAGCACCGCCTGGCCAACTGGCACCAGGGGGACAAGGCCGACCAGTTCGTGTTCATCGACGGCGATTCCGACGGCACCGCCCGCATCTTTCTGCCGCGCGGGTCTTACCGCTCGCGGAACTGGGACGGCGCCAACTCCGCCGGCGAGCTGCTCGCGTACCGCCTCGACGATCACCTGCCGCCGATCAATCTGCCGGAGACGCTCGCCCGGGCCACCGCCACGCACGACGACGGTTCGTTGCGCACCCCGATCGACCTGGTCCTGATGAAGCTCGACGACGAGTCGATTCTGATCACCACCTGCGATCGCGGCCAGGCGGTGATTCAGCGCCGCCTGAATGACATTGGACGCTGGGAGTACCGCTACACGCCGGTGGAAGGGGTGTCGGTGACAGACATTGGCAAGGTGGTCTGCCGCGAGGCGGCGCACCCCCAAGCCGACCCGCTCGGCCTGCTCAAACGCGTGCGCAGCTCGTTCCTCAAGGAGTTCCACGATGAGCGGACTTGGCTGTGGGTGACGGCCACCAGCGACTACCCCGACGGCGTCGTCACCCTCACCCGCCACATGCTCTGGCAGGATGCCATCAAGGTCCAGGAGAAGGAATACGCCCCGGACCTGGTGGTGACTGCGCGGCACGGCTGGCTGTTCGCCACGCAGAATACTCCCGGAACGACGCACGGTTACCCGCTGGCCGAGTCGGTGCGAGCGACGTGGTACGTTTCGGGCCCCAACGTTCGGCGCGGAGCGCGGGCCGAAGCCCCCTGCCGGCTGGCCGACCTGACCCCCACGATTCTCGAGCTGACAGGTACGGAATACGATCGCGACAAGGTGGACGGGCGGGCGCTGCGGAATATCTTCGAGACCGACCCGGAGGAGATCCGCTCGCGGGAGATCGGCCCGGTATTGAGGGCCAGCGCCCGCGGCGTCGACGTCGCCGTGCGCGAGCGGGCCATGTTCTGGGAGGACTTCGACCTGCGCGCCTGGCAGCCCCTCGACTACACTCCCTCCGCCGAATACGAGCATACGCCACTGTCGATGAACCACCCCGGCAGCGGGTGGGACATCAACAACATCGCCTACAACGCCCTCTCGATCGGCGACTGGAGCGTTTTCCGGCTGATCGACGACGTCCTCTCTCCCGTCAACCCGGGGAGCCGCACGAAGAAGAAACGCCCGGTCGATCCCGTCGAAGCGGATGAGCCGCACACGGCTGAATCGCGCCGCCGCCGGAACAACAACGGCGTCGAGGGCTTGAAAGTGCCGGGCATCTCCGTGGCGGTCGATGCCGTCGACCAACGGGCGGCGCACTCGAAACGGCCCTGGGTGGGAGACGGCGTGCGGGCCCTCAACGTTCCGCAGGTGACGCTCTCGGACTACAGCCTGACCTCGGTCGGCAACATGAAACGGGTCGATTCGGTCGTGGACTGGCTGCAGGACCGGGGGACGCGCCTCGACGACAAGCTCTCGGTGCGCACCCGCCACCGCACGGTTCTCGGCGCCCCCGCCACCAACTCGGTGATCGACGCCGTGCAGGGGGGCTTCTGGGAAGTGTACCGCTTCGGCTCGCGGATCGGCGTGCAGTTGATCGACGAGATGCTGCTCAACGGCATCGAAAACGGCGTCGACTCGACGATCAACGCCTTCCGTGCCACGCCGGCGGAGGTGATTGTGGAGTAGCCCCGGCAGGGGCGGCATAATTTAGCCAGTGGCGTCAGCCACTGGTACGACGCCAAAAATCGCCGAAGCCCCGGAGGGGCGACATACCGAGACCGATCGGAAGTCAATCATGCCATCGACGTACACAAACCTTCTCTACCATATCATCTTCAGCACCAAAGACCGTCGCCCGTTAATCAATCCGGAACTCCAGAAAGAACTTCACCCGTACATCGGCGGCATCATCCGCGACGCCGGAGGCGAGCCGATCGAGATCGGCGGAATTGCTGATCATGTCCACATTCTGGCAAAACTGCCGGCGACCATCGCCGTCGCAGACGCGCTCCGATTGATCAAATCGAACTTTTCAAAATGGGCCGGCGAGCGCCCCGATCTTGTCCGTCTATTTGCCTGGCAGACAGGCTACGCCGCGTTCACAGTGAGCAAGTCTCAAGGCGGTCCGGTGAGGGAATATATCCAGAACCAGGAGCGGCACCATCGACGCAAGACGTTCGAGCAAGAGTTGGTTTCGCTGCTCAAGAAAAACGATATCGAGTATGACGAACGGTATCTCTGGGATTGAGCCCCTATGTCGCCCCTCTGGGGCTTTCGTCGATGTGGGCGGCGTTCCAGTGGCTGGCGCCACTGGCTAAACTATTTCGCCGCTCCGCGGCTTTGCCCAATGGCGGATGACGACCCGCGTGCGGCTCGCGGAAAAGCGCGGCGGCGAAGCCGCCGTGTATTGCTCGTTGTCTCCCCCTCTCCTTGTCTTCT